>JAGHSP010000280.1 GCA_018065815.1 Candidatus Sodaliphilus limicaballi
TTATTAAATCTGTGTTATCAGTGAAATCTGCGCGAGGACTCCGCAAAAAAAAGTTATTGGTGAATAGTATTGTAGAAAGAACAAAAGATTTTATATGAGAAAATTAGTACTAACTTTAACTTTGCTGGCAACTTTGCTGGCAACGGCAAGCGACATAAAAGACCGCAGCGACCTGCACGAAGTAATCAATCAGGCCGCCACGATTGTTGCTACACGTGTTCCTGGCAACACCGAGATAGGCGCCAGGTCAATGTCGCCCGATGATCCCTCTGGTTTTGTCGTGATCACCGACGTTATTCCCGACGCGATTATCGAACCGCGCTACTATTCCAACTACAATTTTGTGGGCAGCCGTGTGGACGGGTATCTCGAACCCATTGCTCTGTGCACACGCGAGGCAGCGGCAGCGCTGAAACTCGTGGCCAATGACCTGCGTGAAAAAGGATATAGGCTTAAAATCTATGATGCCTACCGCCCACAGTGTGCCGTTGACCACTTCGTGCGGTGGACAGCCGACCCCGACACATCGACCCGAGCCGATTTCTACCCCCTAACACGAGTGAAAAAGACTTTGTTCCCCCAATACATAGCCCGCAAGAGCGGCCACACCAAGGGCAGCACCCTCGACCTCACTGTGGTCGATGCAAGCACTGGCGAGGAACTTGACATGGGCGGCACGTTTGACTTCTTCGGCAACGTGTCACACTACAAATACCGCCACATCACCCGCGAGCAGAAAGCCAATAGGCGACTCCTACACGACACAATGGAACGACACGGTTTCAAGCACTACCCCGACGAATGGTGGCACTTCACCCTCAAGAACCAACCATATCCCAACACTTACTTCACTTTCCCTGTCACACAAGACTCATTACCCCGATAAAGCACGAAACACCCGAGTTTGGAACTCAAACTCGGGTGTTTATTCCTAGTGCAACCAGATTATTGCAAATCGCCTGCTATACACTTTACTATCAACGGCATGGCATCAGATGAGAGACGATGCGTGCCTGGGATAGTGGAAGTGGGCAGATGCGCTTCCATGCATGGACGGTAGGTGTTGCCCAGCAGTTCGTCGTGCTCGGCCATGAAGCAGTGGCTGCCAGCTGGCAAGTGGTCGAACACGCGTGATTCAAACGGCCCGTAGCTGGCGATTAGCTCTGGAGTGGGCACAGGTTTGCCAGGCAGGGGCTTCAGTTTGGCAAGTTCGACAGTGGGCACAAGGCAGGGATTGACGATAATTTTCTTGCTATCCACATTGAGGCACAACGCGAGGAAAGCCCCGAGCGACGACCCCATGACCACTTCAATGTTATGTTCTTTGATTTTCTCTTCAAGGAACGCCAGGGCTGCCGCACAATCGCGTTGCGGATAGTCGAAACACATCACCTCATATTTATCACAAGGCAAGAACTGCTGTAATTTTCCCACGGTGCTGCTCATGGGCGAGCCGCCGTAACCATAAATGTATAATACCTTTTTCTTTGCTTCCATAATTGTTTAGGTAAATAAGCCACCTTAAAATTTTTTGATGCGGAAATGGCAATAGGGAGCTCCACCGGTTTTTTCGTAGTAACGCTGTTGGTACTCCTCGCCTATCCAGAACGGAGCACGGTCGAGAAGCAAGGTGTTAACCACATGCCCCTTGCTGCGAAGCAAATCAATAACTGCCTGTGCCTCGCGGTGTTGCTGGTCGTCGGCAGCAAAGATGCAGCTGCGGTACTGCGGACCTATGTCCTCTCCCACCCCGTCGGTCTGTGCCGGATCGTGGATTTCAAAGAACACCTTGCACAAGTCGGTGTAACTTACCCGCTGGGGGTCATACTCGATGAGCACAGCCTCCACGTGGCCGGTGGCATGGTCGCGCACCTGGGCGTAGGACGGGAATTGCTCCTCTCCGCCAGTGTAGCCCACAAGGGTGCGAGTGACACCTTCTATCTTCTCCATCTCGTGTTGCACGCCCCAGTAGCAACCACCGGCAAACACCGCTGTCGCCACGCCGGCTTGCTCCTTGTATAGGTCGATGCGAGAACATTTCTCCACTGCTGCCTTGACCATTTCAAGCGCAGGCCCGTGCTTGGCTTGCAGGTCGGGATAGGCCTTGCCTCGGGCGTAGTTGTGACGCAAGTCATTGTATTTCACCTGCAAGGCGATGGGATTGCCAGAGTCGATGATGCGTTGCACGTATTCGTAATAATCTTCGCCCTCGCCATGAGTGAGCAGGCGCAAGGCATTAACCACTCCCACGGGAATGCCTGCCGCGAGCAGGTCGTCGTGAGTGTAGCAGGTGTCTTCTACCACGTCATGCAGGAACCCTGCCATGCGCTCCTCGTCGGTGTGTCCCATGAGCCCCACCGTGAGCGGATGCAGGATAACGGGTGCCCCGTCGCGGTCGGTCTGGCCAGCATGGGCCTTGACAGCAATCCCTAGCGCAATATCTATTGCATTTCCCATGATTTATCAGGGCATGTAAGAGCGGTGAATCTTCACCACCTTGCCGTTTTTAACAGTAATTGTTGTGTTCAACACGCAGAACTCGTGGCTCCAACTGGTCTTGAGGTAGTTGCCTATGTTCTGACCCAGTACATTCTTCGACTTCATGGGGTCACCGTCGATACCGTCGTCCCTCATCTTTGCCGAAACGGGAACAAACAGAGTCGTTGTGCCCTGGCTTGTATAGGTGGGGTAATCGTCATCACCACACACCACATAAGTGTCGGCAACCTGGGGTTCCAGGTAGAGACATCCCTCTTCATTCTCGTTGATGGTGTAGTGCCCGTCTTCTACTTTGACCGATTTCACGTCGATTACGCCATCACCTGTGATAATGTTATCACCCGGCTCGATTTCAGCCAGCAGCTTGCCGTCATAAACATCGACAGTGAACACTTCGAAGGTGATATAATACCCCTTTGCGGTAGTCTTCACTGTAGCAGGATCGAATGCAACGGGATAAGTGCCGTCATCAAGCTTGGCAACATTAATCCCCGTTTCGTTTGGACGCAAAATGCCCACACCAGCCATAGCGCTGATGTTAAGCATTGCAACTAATAGGGAGAGAATTGTTTTTTTCATAGATAATATAGTTTAGTTTAGATTATTCACCTATTATTGTCGCCACCACTCGACGGGGACCGCCGTGGTCACGGAACTCACACAAATAGACTCCTTGCCAGGTGCCAAGGTTTAACCGGCCTTGCGAAATGGGGATAGTGAGACTCACGCCGCACAGGGTGCTCTTGGCATGCGCGGGCATGTCATCGAGTCCCTCAAAGGTATGGTCATAGTAGGGTTCTCCCTCGCGCACCAGTCGGTTGAATATCTCGTTCATGTCAGTTCGCACATCGGGGTCAGCGTTTTCGTTTATCGAGAGCCCGCAGCTGGTGTGCTTGACAAAGAGGTTGAGAATACCATATTTGGGCAACGGACGGGGCAACGCTGCGATTATCTCACTGGTGACAAGATGAAACCCTCGCGGCCGGGCATTCAGTACAAATTCAACCTGCTGTATCATAAGCGAGTAACAATATTGTTAATATCTTTGCGTTTTTTTCCTGCGATTTCGCCATCAGGATAACCCACAGCCACAATGACGGCGGGTTCTTCGTTTTGCGCCATGCTCAACGCATCGTGGAGCATAGGGGCATCAAAGTTGCACACCCAGCACGACCCCAGGCCGCAGTCGGCAGCAGCAAGGCACAGATGCTGGGCAGCGATGGCAATATCGATGTTGCCATGAGGCTTGCCATCGAGCTGACGCACCCACTCTTCGTCATGACGCACCGAGCACACGATGTAAAGCGGCGCACCCTTGAACCACTCGCGGTCATAACTCCGCTGAACAGCAGCACGCGCATCAGCACCTTGCACGACATAGAAATGCCATGGTTGGAAATTAACCGCCGAAGGCGCCATGCGGGCGCATTCGAGCATATAGTCTATTTTTTCGTCCTCTACCTGACGGGTAGTGAAACTGCGCACCGAGGCACGCTGCAAAGTCAATTCTTTAAACGTCATTGATACTGTCTTATTCTTACGTCAATATCGGTATTTTTCAGCAATTCCACTGCTTGGATTATATCGGTAGTTCCGTAGTGGTAAGGGAACAAAACCTTGGGGTTAACCATGCGGGCTGCGTGGTCAAGCTGGTTCACAGTCATAGTGAAGGGAAGATTGCAGGGAAGGAAAGCAACATCCACATCTTTGATTGAGTTCATCTCATCAATATCCTCGGTGTCGCCGGCAATGTAAACGCGGAATCCATCGAAATCCAGAACATATCCATTGTCACGACCTTTGGGATGGAACTGCTGCTTGTCCACCGAGCTGTTGTAGGCGGGAACTGCTTTTACTGAAAGGCCTAAAACCTCGGTTTCATCGGCATTTTTCAGCACCTGGCCCACACCTCCCAGCAACTCGCTGCTGCGGGGATTGGTGATGAGAATGGTGCCCTGCTTTGAGATTGCCGCGATAGCATCTTTGTCGAGGTGATCGTGGTGCTCGTGAGTGACAAGGATAACATCGGCCTTGGGCAACAAGCTATAATCGGTCACAGGAGGAATTGCCTTACCCACGGGATCAACATACACCCACTTGTCGCCAAACTGGATGCGGAGGCTACCGTGCTTGATGCAACACATCTTCACCATGGTGCCACTGGGCGAGAGAAAAACATCGGTTTCCTCGCGGGTTACAGGTTTCCCAGCTGCTGTCCAGCCATTGTACCCGCTTTCAAGTTCCACCACATCATAGCCAGCAGCGGCAAGTATTTGAGCTGCCTTCTTGCTACGGTTACCGCTGCGGCAATACAGGGCGATTGTCTTGCCTTGCGGCAGCACCTCACGAGCGCGCACCTCAAAATCGTTGTTTAGCACGTCTATGCAAGGAGCTTCGGCCAAGTGTCCCTCGGCATATTCTCCGGCAGTGCGCACGTCAAGACGCACCACAGCGGGATCGCTTATCACTTTTTCGAACTCATCGACAGGAACACTGCGGAATTCTCCCGATTGTTCCGTCGCTTTGCACCCTGTGAGGGAACCTAGCATCGATATTATTCCCATAAGAAAAATTTTTAGTTTCATTGCTTATTTATATTTCGATTATCTTGTATTCCAGACCCAGGAAATTGCCCTGCTTGTCAAATTTTATCTTGGTTTTACCATACAATTCCACCTTGTAGCCATAAGTTTCATGCTCAATCTTGACGATAGTGCGCCCCATGTAATTATCGGCAACGTACTTCTTGATTGCGGCAGGCACTATCTCGGCAGGCACACCGCCCGGGTCCTCAACCGATTCCCACTGTCCCTGGGCATCGAGTTCAATCTCCACGTCGCCCGTCAAGCGAATCTCACACCCGCCGTCATCGTCACTTGTGTCGCACAAGAGGATTTCCATGTCGGGATAATAACGGCTAGCGAAGTCCTTGCCCGCCTGCGGAATACCATCACCGCACGACGTGAGCAGGAATAATACTACTGCTATGATTGCCGTCTTTTTCATCATTAAAATCTTTTGTTATCTCGTACTATGTTTACTTTTTTTCTTTGCCACAAAACGCCAATATCGCAAACACCGACGACAGCAGCGCTCCGGCTACAAATGTTATTGCTGTGCTATACAAGATGTTACCCATGCCCATTACAGGAGAAACGACTCCACCCACCAGGAAACCCGCCGCCACCGAGAGCGACGATGCCGTGCCCGCCTGGTCGCGGGCGCTGTCGAGTGCAATGGTGGTGGATGATGTGAGTGTGATGCCCATGAATGTGAGCATGAGACACACCGCCACCTCGTAATAAACAAAGCCCAAGTCAAACAACAGCGTAGCAGCCACAATGGCGGTGAACACTAGCATGCCCACGCAACTCACTCGCACACCTGCCCTAGCACTAGGCAATGCCGCTGCCAGTGCAGCACCCACACCGATAAAAATGCCATTTATCGCAAGCGTGACGCCAATATATTCGCCCATACCATATCGAAGTGCGATGAACGCCGACGATGCCAGGTTGCCGAAGAGCAACACCTCGGCTGTGGCCTGCTGCAAGACCATGCATATAAACTTGCGGTTCTTGAAAACAGCGACAAATCGACGAAAAACATCGGTAAAACCGTGATTACTGCGCTTGGTGGCAGGCAACGACTCCTTGAGCATGAAGCATCCCACGGCAAGCACGATGCCCACGCCGAGCATCACTGCAAACACTCCTCGCCAGCCAGCAATACTCACCATGGCACCGCCCACCATAGGGGTGACAATGGGCATGATGCCATTAACCACATTGATCACAGCCATTGCCTTCAGCAGACTGCGTTCGGCAAATGAGTCGGTGGCCACTGAACGAGATATCGCGATGCCACCGGCCGCCGTGAACCCTTGCACAAAGCGCAATGCCATGAACAGATTCAACGATGTTACCGGCAGAATACAGGCAGTTGAGACCACAAATAGCCCCATTGACACAAGCAACGGGCGACGACGTCCCATGGCATCGCTCAACGCGCCCCACATGAGCGTGCCTAGCGACAACCCCAGCATGCCGGCGGCAAATCCGCCTTGAACCATAGGTTCGGACACATGGAAATAATCTACCAGCGACGGCATTGCCGGTGAGAACAAGTTGTTGACAACAGTGGCCAACGCTGCCAGCAACCCCAATATTATGTATAGAAATATCGAATTATTCAATGTTACGTTAGTTTTAGTTATGTTAGATTTGTAATGAGAACGGGGACGGCAGAGGGTTTATTTCAGTCCCGCACATTGTTTCCTGAACACAATAGGAGATAGGCCTGTCATCTTGCGGAAGAACTTTCCCAGACTCGACTGATCGGAGAAACCGAAATCAAAGGCAATGACTTTCATCGACTTGCCGCTCATCATGATTTCACGCTTGAGTTGCGACAAAAGCACCGACGAGATAATCTCCTTGGCCTTGCGACCCGACTTCTGCTTGCATATCTCCCCCAGATACTTAGCTGTGATGTTGAGTTTGTCGGCATAAAAAGCCACCTCGTGTTCAGTGCGCACGTAGTCGTTGAGCAAATTCACGAAATCGCGGAAGTAATTGTCGGTCACAGAGTAAACAAACCGAGCACGGCCATTAGCATCAGTACATTCAGTGTCGCACAGCAAAATCATCATGTTGCGAAACAGCGCTCCGCTCAACTGCTGCGAATACTTGTTGCCGGGAAAAGACTGGTATTGATTAAGGCCTTCCATGAGGTTGAGCAGCATGTCCCATTCTTGCTTGTCATCAACCACACGGTTAGAGCGCGAGAACACAGTGCGTATTTTCTCGGTGCCTATGCCAACTATTGATTCAAATGCAAAACTATCATTAATTACCAAGACCATAGCCTTGAAATCGTCACTCATGCTCAAAGTGTTAAGCATTGACACATGAGGGAAGACGATGCGCATGCCAGCACTCGCGCACACGGTTTCCATGTTCATCTCATACTCAACGCTACCCGAAGTTATCAAGGCAACTATAGTGTATTTTGCCGATATGATTCGCCCCACCACATGGCGCTCGGGCGTAAGATCTATTACACAATAACCTTTCTCTGCAATAGTTTGATTTTGGTCCATAATTCTATTAATCGTTGCAACAATTCTGTTTTGGACCACAAAAGTAGTAAAAATCTACCAACAAAACCAACCCGCCACCGTCCTTTGAACAATTTTTAAGTATTATTTGGCAAATTTGCGGCGAAGTTTGTTCAGCGCATAGCGTGGCACGAAAGTGACGTGCCGCCACACCGTGGGCATTGTGCCATAGTAATGGCACATGATGTTGAAACGCTCTTTTAGCGAGGCCTTGTGGTGCTTGTCGGTGAGCCCGTCAGTGAGAAAACTGATGATAGGTTCCTTGCCCACGTAGGCATTGTGCTGTGATTTCATTAACACCTTGATGCACCAGTCATAGTCGGCGCTATACTTGTATTTCAAGTCGTAATGAGTCACAATGTCTCTCCTGGCAACAAACGCCTGGTGGCACACCAGCATGCCTCGCTTGAAGCTGTCGGCAGTGAGGTGCTTGGGGGCCCTCAAATGGCGTGCTCCCACCACCTTGCGAGAGGCATCGACCAGCTGTGTCTGTCCGTATATCACGCCCGGGGCATCCTCGCTCGCTCGTGCCAGGCGGCCAAGCGAATCGCTCGAAGCAAACGAGTCGCCGGCATTGAGGAATATCAGATACCGTCCTCTGGCGCAGTCTATCGCCTTGTTCATGGCGTCATACAGTCCCTTGTCGCGCTCACTGAACAGGCGTGTGGACGAGATGCCCGCTGCACGCACGCGGTCCAGCGTGTCGTCGGTCGATGCACCGTCCATCACGATATATTCATAGTCGGTAAACGTCTGGTCCTGCACGCTTTGAAGCGTCGGCCCTATGACCTGGCCTGCATTCCAAGTAACGGTGATTATACTAAACAATGGTTCCATGTTTCTAGTCTGAATTGTAGTTTGGACTTACAAAGATACATCAAAATTTGACAATGACCAAAATAAAAGCACACGCTGCTGCGTTAAATAGTTATGAAACAAACTATCGCAACATTACTCGTGATGCTGCTAGCCGTGGCAAGCGGTTGCCAACGCATCAACAACAAGGAAGTGCCTAACTATGTGGTGAACATCGACTTGGGTTCACATGCGCTGTGGGCCACCTATGGCGTGAGCGGCGTGGGAGAGCACCGCATCTTCGACCGCGCACAGCACCTCCCCGCCAACTTTGCCTACAACGCCAACACCTACACCGGCTATGGCGGCGTGCTGCTCATCATGGGACTTGATGCATCAACAGGCAGTTACGCACCCATCGCGTTTGACGCTTCATGCCCCGTCGAGCGACAGGCAAGCGTGAAGGTAAGCATCGACGCTTCCACCCTCGAGGCCGTGTGCCCGCAGTGCAAGTCGCGCTACAACGTGCTCACCGGCAGCGGAGGCCCCGTGAGCGGGCGCGCCTACACAAGCAAGTATGGATTGCGCATGTGCAGCGTGCACCCGTCCAAACTAGGCGGCTATATCATCACGTCAAAGTAAGCGTTCAATCGGCAGCGATATTACGCTTTATCTTGACCGTGAGGTGAATCTGCTGCTCGTAGTGAGCCTCCGGGTTAATGCGGCTGATGCGGCAGTCAAATATCTTGTCCCATCCCATCTCCAGGAATGCAGCAAGGTCGGTGTTGTGCGCACTAGGAATGTAGCCCAGCAAAACTTCCTCCACCTCGTTGGCTTCCAGCACGTTTTCATACACCACCGCAACTGCGTCGGAATCGTAACGGTTGTCAAGTTCACGCACCAACTTCACGCGAGTGCCCACTTCGAGTTTGCCAAAGACTTCATTGCAGTCATGATACTGGCGTCCTGCCAGATGACATTCCATGTAAAATAATTTGTTCTTAATCATGATAACAGTGTTTTTAACGTTCAACACTGCAAAATTAGCCGTCGCATAGGCAAGAAACAGGCACACATAAACAAACAAATGTTAAATATTCAATCAAAAGAAACCATTTCCATTGATTCTTAATCACTTGATTCTTGTGTAGAAGACAACCGTCTGCACGACGCCGCGTGTGAATAAGTAGGCCACAAACGCTAGCCACAGGCGGTGGTTGCCCAGCGACGAGGGCATGGCAAAATAAAGCCCGAAGAACAACGCCACGGCAACCGCAACCGCAACAAGCATGCCACGCGAGCGCGTGAGCCCAATGAACACTCCGTCCCACACAAATGCCGCCATGCCTGCCAGCGGCAACGCGGCACACCACCAGCGGTAATCCATCGCCGCGCTCACGACGCTCGTCTGGTCGGTGAGCAGCGAGAACAACCCGCGGGGAAAGGCATAAATCGCCGCAAACGACAGAGCCAGCACTGTGGCCCACAAGAACAGCCGACGCACGCAACGGTGCATGTTTTTCATGTCGCCAGCTCCATAATACTTGCCCACAAGCGCCTCGCCGGCAAACGCAATGCCGTCAAGAAAATAGGCAAAGAATGTGTTAAGTTGCTGCATGAGAGAGTTTACCGCAAGCATCAGGTCTCCGCTGCGTGCACCTATCGACACCACGGCAAGGTGCACCAGCGTGAGCAGCAGGCTGCGCACAAAGATATCGCCGCTCACTGTGAAATAACGCCGCGAAACTCTCACACGCACACTGCCACCCAGCAGCATGCGCACTTGCGACGGGAATGAACGCCACAGCAGCAACACACTGTAACACAAAGCCGCATACTCGCTCACGAGCGTACCCACGGCAATACCCATGAACCCCATGTCGAACACATAGACGCACACAAGGCTCACGACGGTATTTATCACATTGACAGCTATCGAGATTTTCATGGGACCACGCGAGTCCTGCATACCCAGCATCCAGCCCTTCACGGCCATCATCATGAGTATGGGGGGTGCACCCCAAACGCACAGGTGGAAATATTGCTGCGAGAGCGCCGCCACCTCGCGCGAGGGAGCAATGACGGCCAGCAACAGCCACTGCAAGGGCCACTGCAATGCTATCACAACCACTCCCAGAGCAAGCGACACGGCAAGCGACTCCTTGAGCACACGCACCGACCCGCTGTCGTCGCCACGTCCGCACAGCTGGGCAGTGAGACCCGACGTGGACATGCGCAAAAAGCCGAAACTGAAATAGATAAGGTTGAACATCATCGCCCCCACCGCCACAGCGCCTATGAAGGACTCCGCCCCCAGGTGACCGGCAATGGCGGTATCGAGCAATCCAAGCAACGGAATGGTCACATTAGCGACAATCGCAGGAACAGCAATCCTATAAATCTCACGATTCATCTAGCATTCACTACAAATTCCTGAATATCCACCACCCCACCGTCATGATGCCTATCCCAACGATGATATAAGGCGAATTAAGAAACGAGTATAACCGGGGTTGCTTCTCGCGACGCAACTCGCCATACACATAAAGGCACATCAGCGGAACACTCACCACCAGGAACGCATTATAATGAAAAGCAGCCTTCACGTCGCCATGAAGCAGCGCATGAAAAGCACGCTGAATGCCGCATCCCGGGCAGTCATATCCTGTGACAGCCTTGAAAATGCACTGGGGGAAGAACTTTTCTACTGTGGGGTCAAAACTGAAATAGCATGCCACCATAAACACAATCACCGCCGCCAGGACGATGATTGTGATCACTTTCTTCTTTTTCATTACTGCATCATCAACTGAATCAGCATTGAGAACGGAGCCGAGACAATGTTCAGGACGATACTTGCTATACACCACCAGGCACCAGTCTCGCTAGCACGCTGGGCGCCTTCATAATCACCCATAGCATATTTCTTCTTGACCTTCAAAGCATAGTAGATAGCAACAGCACCCACAGGCGTGCAGCACATCAAAGTGGTGATAATGGCCCAAACCATATTGGTGGGAGGACATTTTTCTCCGGGCTGTTGTGGTATCTGGGGAACTTGCTGTTGTGCCACGTATTGCGGCTGCGGCGCGGCCTGTTCGTCGGCCTGCGACAGATCGGGGATAATGGCGGGAGCCGACTCTTCGGCAGGGATTGCCGGTGTCTCATCGGCAGCAGGCGCATTTTCCTCGGCGGGGGCAGCATTGCCAATCACGCCCTCCAACTCGGGCAAAGTTGATATCTTCACCCAGTCGTCAAGACCACTGCGCCACACATAGGCATCGGCACTCACGTCCATCTTCTCAAGCTCCTCGCGGGTAACAGGACCCGACTGAACTCCGTTTTGATTTATCCAGTACTGCATATCGTCTTTAATTTATTGAAAGGCAAAGGTAATAATTTTTTTTATATTATCCGCATCACATCGACTTTTTTACAGAGCAACCACACCAAAATTTTTAAAGCACAATTGAAGTCCCGTAAACAAAGAGCCGTAAACAAAGAAAATATTTTATTTATTTTTGCCTGACGAAATTGCAGTGTTGTATCAAATTTATTTGTAACTTTGCAGCAATTTGGGAATGGCGGCAGAGGTCGCAGCCCGAAGGACATATTTTGTTGAAAGCGTTTCGCTTCAATTCCTGACTTAGCAAAATCGCCAGTTTTCTAAACACAAAAGGATATTGAGGCAACTCGAAACGCCTTCGCTGTGCTTGTATATTCCACCCCCGTGCAAGCGGGAGGATTCGTATAGGCTACGGCGTGGGGGTGGGTTGTTCAATTTTTGTGTTAGGCGTTTGGCGATGCCTCTAAGTCAATTGACAACGACATCGTCCCACGCTTTCTGTTTTTTGTACCGTTAGCAAGTTTCAAGAGGGGGCGTGAGAAACACATATTTATTAATTTAATTATTTTATGAAAACAAAATTGGGATTACTATTTAGTATTTTCACAGTTATGTGTGTAGGGTTTAGTTCTTGTAAAGAAGACAGTAAAGACAATCCTTCTCCTGGAAATGGCGAGTTGAATGGACATGAGTATGTTGACCTGGGTTTGCCCGGGCACGTGATGTGGGCTACCTGCAACGTGGGGGCCAGCCGCCCCGAAGATTACGGGCTGTACTTCGCTTGGGGCGAGACCAAGGGTTATGCCAAGGGCGATAACCATAGTTTTGACTGGAAGAACTACAAGTGGTGCAACGGCAGTGAAGACAGCATGTTCAAGTACTGTACCGACGCTTCCTTTGGCATTGTCGACAATAAGACCGTCCTTGATGCTGCCGATGACGCTGCGACTGCCAACTGGGGCGCAGGATGGCGCATGCCCACAGAACAGGAGATAATTGATTTAGGCAAATATTGCACATGGACGTGGAAAAACAAGAAATACGTCATCGAGTCAGTCACTTATACAGTAACAGGCTTTGAAGTGAAGAGCAAAAGCAATGGTAACAGTATTTTCCTGCCCGCTACCGGATACCTCAGCGGAACGAAACACTACGAAGAGGGACTGCGCGGTGACTACTGGCTAAATTCGCTCGACGCGAGCAAAGCCAACGAAGCCTTTTGGATGAGCTTCAATTTTTCATTCATAGGTTCTGGCAGCACTTTACGT
>JAGHSP010000241.1 GCA_018065815.1 Candidatus Sodaliphilus limicaballi
GATTTCTATTTTATTTGTTGAAGAATAAAGTCATGACTTTGGTCGTATTTATGTGATCATCGACCGATGCAGTTTCGCGCACCGAATGCATTGCCAGCAACGGGTTACCCACATCTACGCCTTCAATGTCCATCTGCGAGGTTAGGATGTTGCCTAATGTTGAACCACCAGCAACATCACTGTGGTTTACAAAATATTGATAGGGCGATCCAGCTTCGATACATAAGCTCTTGAATATCGCTGCCGAGTGAGCATCGCTCATGTATTTGCAGTTAGCATTAATCTTTATGCAAGGACCTCCGCCCAAGTGAGGATGGTTGGTCGGGTCATATTTCTCGGCATAGTTAGGATGAAACGCGTGTGCATTGTCGGCCGAGATCATGAATGAACGTGCTACTGCCCTAGAAAAGTCATCAAATGAACCACTTTGAGCCTCAACAATGCGACGCATCACATTGGCGAGCACTGGAGATCCGGCGCCTTGCTTTGTGCCGCTGCCAGTTTCTTCGTTATCAAAGATTGCTGCTATGCAAGTGGCATCATCGCCTGTTGATTCTACGAGTGCGGTGATTGCGGCATGAGCCATACTCAAGTCATCGAGCCGTCCGCATGAAACGAACTCGTTGTTTAGACCAAATGTGCATGCCTTTTCAGTATCATACAGCATGAGATCAAAGTCGAGTATGTCTTCAATATTCACTTTCACCTCTTGTGCGACAAGTTTCAAGAGCATATTGTCAGCCTCCAGTTTTTCATTCACTTTAGCAATGATGGGCAGCATGTCTTTCTGCTTCGAAAGTTTATTGCCCTCGTTCACTGCACGGTTGAAGTGGATAGCAAGGTGTGAGATGCTCAATAACGGCCGGTCAATTTTCACCGTGGTGGTGAGTGGCTCGAGCGCATTCTCTCCCTTGAGGATAACACGTCCTGCAATGGAGAGAGGACGGTCAAACCATGTATAAAGAATAGGACCGCCATAAACTTCGGTGTTGAGTCTCACGATGCCACCTTCGCCACACATCTCGGCATGCGGTTTGATGCGGAAGCAGGGAGAATCGCTATGGGCTGCAACTATTCTGAATCCAGTCTCTGTTACTGGTTTATGTCCTATCTTGAATGCAAAGATTGCCGAGTCGTTCTTTGTTACAAAGAACTTTTCGCCTGGTTTAGCGTCAAGTTTGTCTTTCAAAGATTTCTCGAAATAACCGTTTTGCAACAGAATTTCTTTAATGGTCTTTACTGCCAGGAAATTGCATGGGCTATTGTCCATGAATTTAAGCAATGAATCAATGTTTGCCATAACTCGTATGATGTTATTTGTTAATAATCAAAGTCGTCGCTAGAATTATAAAAAGCATTATTAAGCGCACGGAGCACATTGCACAGTGTCTGTCCCCAGTAGTTTATGAAATTCTCCTTGCACTGTTCTACAAGTGACTGACGCACCTCTGACGGTGCATCTTTGACCGATTGGATGAGATTGTAAAACTCTTGGTACAGATCAGCCAAATTTTCGCTTACGAATGAGGAGATTGGCGTGTCGCTATACTTCATGTCCTCAACAAATACTTCAAGGTACACATCTTCTTCGGCCATTACACCTGCGATAGTGTCCCTCACTTGGTCGTAAGCCATCTCGTCGAGAACGGGTTCGATATAGTAGTCGCTATAACCGCCCTCAAGTTCCACATCACTTATTGCCATATACACTCGTGGCAATATTTTGAGCATACGAGCCATGAAAGTGTCGCGAGTGCCCTCTAGGCAATGCTCTATGGCGTGGCAATACTCATTTGTGAGTGCGATTACCGATAAGCTATTGTTTGATAATGTACTGTTTTCCATTATTTTTTATATAAATCGTTTCTCAATATATATTCATACACTTCGTCAGGCATGAAAAAACGCATGTCATGACCCATCGATAGTTGTTCACGAATCTTGCTCGATGACACCTCGATGACTGGAGCATCTGCAGCAATGACTCGATCGCTCATTTCGGGTGGTATCACAATATCATAACCCACTCGAGGGTAAACAACAATTTTGAAATTGCTGATTATCTCATCATGACTGCGCCATTTGTTAAACACTGCCCAGTTGTCAGCACCTATCACTAGCGTGAAGTTATCGCTGGGGAACTTTGCCTTTAAAGCATTTAGTGTGTCGATTGTATAGGAAGGCCGGGGCAGGGTGAGTTCAAAACCAGATGTAATGACATTGTCTAACCTGCGGGTAACCATTTCAACCATGCGCAAACGCTGTCCCTCGTTTATCATGGCTTGCCCTGTCTTGAACGGGTTCTCGGGCGATACCATCAGCCACAGCTGGTCGATGTCGGTGTTCTGGATGATGTAGTTGGCGATTATTGCATGTCCCACATGAATGGGGTTGAACGTGCCGCCCATGATTCCTATATTCATCGTTCTGCTTATTTACTTGTTGATGAAATCAAAGATAAGAGAGCGCACTTCATCTACTGCGGTCTCTAGTTTGTCGTTCACGACGATGCGGTCAAACTGCTGGGCATGGCTAATTTCAAATTCAGCCTTGCCTATGCGCTTCTCGATTTCCTCAATAGAGTCAGTGGCTCTTGCAAGCAGTCTCTTGCGCAGCACTTCCACGCTGGGGGGCTGGATGAATATTGCCAGTGCATGACTGCCATAGAGTTTCTTCACATTGATGCCACCCATCACATCCACGTCGAGAATTACATTCTTGCCGTCGTTGTTGATGCGTTCGATCTCGCTTTTAAGTGTGCCGTAATAGCGTCCGGCATAGACTTCTTCATATTCAGCAAAGGCATTAGCTTGAATTTTATCCTTGAATTCATCAACCGTCAAGAAATAGTAATTCACGCCGTTTTCCTCACCCTCACGCGGAGAACGGGTAGTTGCTGAAACCGAGAACTCCAGTTTGAGGCTAGGGTCGCCGATAATAGCATTGATTATCGTTGACTTACCTGTGCCTGATGGCGCTGATATAATTATTAATTTACCTGTGTCCATGTGTAAATCTTTATTTACAATACATTAAGAACTTGTTCCTTTATTTGTTCCAAGTTATCCTTCATGCGAACAACCACCTTCTGCAGTTCGGCATCATTGGCTTTTGAACCTGTGGTATTAATTTCGCGTCCCATTTCTTGTGCGATGAAACCCAGTTTCTTGCCTTGGCCTGTACCATTTTGCATAGTATCCATGAAGTAGTTCAGATGATTTTGCAATCTGATTTTCTCCTCGGTGATGTCAAGTTTCTCAATATAGAAGATCAACTCCTGTTCAAACCTGTTATTATCCACTGTGATGTTTTCAAACTTGGCAAGAGAATCGGCGATGCGATTCTTGATTTTCTCAACTCGTGCGGTTTCATACTTGGGAACCTCGTTGAGCAACGACTGTATCTCTTCGATTTTTTCAGCAAAGAATCCTTGCAACCTGTTCCCTTCCTGGGTGCGGAATTCAGTAAGCGCAACGATAGCCTCGTTCACAGCCTCTTTCACAGCAGCGAGTTCGTCTTCGGAAACTTCATTAGAGTTGGCATCGCTCTTTAAAGCCTCAGGCAGTCTTAATAATGTCGCATACCAGTCGGAGGGTTGCTCTATACCGAGTTGCTCTGACATAGCTGTGATTTGTTGCTTGTATTGCATCAGCACCGGAATGTTGATGCTCACTGATGTGCTGTTATCTATTGCCTCGCAGAAGATATTCACATCAATTTTCCCTCGCTGCAAGGCGGTAGAAATCTTGTTGCGCAACTCTAATTCTAGCTCGCGATAAACCAGTGGCAGACGCACTGACATATCCACTTGCTTACTGTTTAAAGATTTGATTTCGACAGTGATTTTCTTGTTATTGAAAACCTTAACCGCCTTTCCAAATCCTGTCATTGATAATATCATAGTTATAAAGTTTTATTTTCGTGCATAATAATGAGCAAAGTTACTAAAAATTCTCCTTTTCGGCAAGCATATTTCAAAAAACTACACATTTATAAATAAACTATATACTTCCCTATATACTTCACTTGACTCGGAGTGTGGTGTTTTAGGCGCAATTAATATATTCTATTTTGAAAAAGATTGTTAAGACAGCAATGGTTTTGGCTCTTTTTTTGTATATTTGCAAACTAATTTAAATTAAGAATATGAAAAATAACGAAATTGATAATGCAACGCTTGTAAAAGCGATAATTGAAGGTATTCAAGAGAAAAAGGGTAAATCTATTGTACATGTCGATATGAGTGACATTGAGTATGCTGCTGCTCAAGGGTTTGTGATATGCAATGGAAATTCTAAAATGCAGGTTGAAGCAATCGCCGACAGCGTGAGAGAATACGTTGAAGAAAAAATATCGGTACGCCCTTATAACTATGATGGTTACCAAAACGGAGAATGGATTGTCCTTGACTATGGCACGATTTATGCTCATGTATTTTTACCCGAGTTCAGGGAACGCTATCGACTGGAGCAGCTGTGGGGTGACGCCAAGGTTGATGTGATTCCTGACTTGGATTAATTTCCGTTAATTTGTAAGTACACATTTTTATGTCAGAGAAATCATCTAACAAGTTCAAATTCAATATTTACTGGATGTATGCCCTCGTGCTGGCTCTCATCCTGGGCGTATGGTTCTTCAAGGACAAAGGAACTAGCCAGGAGGTGAGTTGGAGCGACTTTGAAAGTTGGGTTATGAAAGGTGGTGTTGAGAACATCATCGTTTATCCCGACGACAGTAGGGCAGAGGCAATACTTAGCGACTCTCTTGCTAAAGTCGTGTTCAAGAACTACAAACCCCAGAAGGGTACAAAGGCCTCTATCCAAGCGCAATGTCCCAAAAATATTGATGATAAGATCGATGCGTGGCGTCAGCAAGGTGTGTTCAAAGGCAAGTGCAAATATGAACGCACTGGCACGTTTACTAACATCTTGTGGGGATTTGGTCCCATTGTGCTTCTTATCCTCTTCTGGATTTTCATTTCACGACGCATGTCGGGTGGTGCCGGAGGTGGAGGTATTTTCAGTGTGGGCAAGTCCAAGGCGAAGCTTTTTGACAAAAACAATGGCACTAATGTGACATTCAAGGATGTTGCAGGACTAGCCGAGGCCAAAGTCGAGATAGCGGAGATTGTTGACTTTCTTAAGAATCCCCAGCACTATACAAAACTGGGTGGCAAGATTCCCAAAGGAGCTCTTCTAGTAGGTTCTCCGGGGACTGGTAAGACCCTGCTTGCCAAGGCGGTAGCCGGCGAAGCCGAGGTGCCTTTCTTCTCAATGTCAGGCTCTGATTTTGTTGAAATGTTTGTCGGCGTGGGTGCGTCACGTGTTCGTGACCTCTTCAAGCAGGCCAAGGAAAAGTCTCCTTGCATTGTGTTCATCGACGAGATTGATGCAGTGGGTCGTGCCCGTGGCAAGAATGCTAGCATGCACTCTAATGACGAGCGCGAAAACACACTCAACCAGTTGCTCACCGAGATGGACGGTTTCGGTACCAATAGCGGTGTTATCATCCTAGCTGCTACTAACCGTGCCGACGTCCTCGACAAGGCGTTGATGCGTGCTGGTCGTTTCGACCGTCAGATTTATGTAGAGTTGCCAGAGTTGAGCGATCGACAGGAAATTTTCAACGTTCACCTGCGCAACGTGAAGATTGATGGCAGCGTGGATGTAGAGCAGTTGGCACGCCAGACTCCCGGTTTCTCGGGCGCTGATATTGCTAACGTGTGCAACGAGGCAGCACTGATTGCTGCACGTCGCAAGAAACTTGCAGTTCAACGCAAGGACTTCATGGACGCTATCGACCGCATCATCGGTGGCCTTGAGAAGAAATCAAAGATTATCACCGAGGAAGAGCGTCGTTCAATAGCTATTCATGAGGCAGGTCATGCAACAGTTAGTTGGCACCTCAAATATGCTAGCCCATTAATTAAAGTGACTATTGTTCCTCGCGGCAAAGCCCTGGGTGCAGCATGGTATATGCCCGAAGAAAGACAGATAGAACCCAAGCAAGCGTTGCTCGACGAGATCTGTTCTCTCCTTGCAGGACGTGTGGCTGAAGAAATGTTCCTCGGCTTCATTGACACCGGTGCTCTGAATGACCTTGAGCGTGCCACCAAGATTGCCTACGCTATGGTTACGTTCTATGGTATGGGCGAATCGTTGCCCAACGTGTCATTCTATGACTCGACCGGACAGACATACGGATTCAGCAAACCGTACAGCGAGGCAAGTGCCAAATCGATTGACGATGAAGTCGCAGCCATTATTGCCGAGCAATACCAGAGAGCACGACAGTTGCTTGAGGAATATGCCAAGGGGCATAATGAACTTGCCGAGTTGCTCCTCACTAACGAAGTGATTTTCACCGAAGACGTTGAACACGTATTCGGCAAGCGCAAGTGGGCTTCGCGCACTGAGGAAATTCTCAAGGCAACCGAAGAAGCCAAGAAAAGCGAAAACGCCGAATCGTCAAACGGAGATAATCCCGCCGAAGCTGTTTCAAACAACGACAGCGAAGCACAAGAAACTCCGCCACCATTCACGGCCGAATAATACTGAATACAAATTATACTTCTACACATCGGGGACTGCTTTTTATAGTCAAGTCCCCGATGATTGTTTTATTAAATCAGGTGAGTGATTCATTTTTTTCGTTGTTCATTTTATTTATTCAAGAATTAAGACTATCTTTGCACATAATAAAGAATCAAGGATGGCAAAATATAGCGACAACGAGAAGTCAGCAATCGTGAGTTTACTCATAGAAATGATTAATGTAGATAATGTTATCTCACTTAAAGAAATGGATGAGATTAATGTTATCAATCGTGACTTAAACATAACCGAGGAAGTTTTCTTGTTGGGTAAGGCACTTGATTTCAACTATTCAGTAGAGTTAGTCAAGCACATGAGCGACGAGAAAAAACTGGAAGTGGCCAAGTACATTACACGCATTATAGATGCCGACGGTGTTGTTAAGGATGTTGAGATTCAACTGCTCAACGATATATGCCACCGCACTGGATTAGACATTATTTT
>JAGHSP010000333.1 GCA_018065815.1 Candidatus Sodaliphilus limicaballi
TCCCAAGAACTTCCCGACTTCCCCCACGGAGACACAGAGATCACAGAGATTTTCTACTGAAAGAAATTATCCGAATTTAGAAGAAATTTTATTATCTCCCATAATGCCCACAGAGATTGGTTTTTACTGGGAGAAATTAAAATAATTAGAATCTTATGTCTTAAAAAATCTCTGTGCCCTCTGTGTCTCCGTGGGAAAAGTCGGGAAGTTTTGATGCGGTTGCCCTGAGAGGGAGAGAGTTTGCACGGGTGTGGAATTTTTTGTAATTTAGCGGTGTGAATTTTCAAGACACGTGTATGAAAAAAAATATAGTCACCTGTGGCGATTGGTGGATATACGCCATTGCGGCATTGGCGTCGGTGTGGTTCATCGTGTTTGGGCCCATTTGCCAGTCGGCCGACTCGGCGTCGTATGTGTCGGCGTGGACCGAGAGCGTGTCTCATGGTCACATTGATATATACAGGACCCCTGCCTATCCGCTGTACCTGGGCATGGCGTTGGGGTTGAGCGAATCCAGCGGCCTCTTGCTGGCAGTGGCGGGGCAACACATCGTGTTCCTGGTGTCGCTCTATTACTTGAAGAAAATGCTGCTGGCGTTTACCCGCAGCCGTGGCATCGCGTGTGCCGCCGTGCTGATGTATGTGCTGGCAGTGATAAAGTGGAACAATTACATTCTCACCGAGTCGCTGTCAATCTCGGGCATGGTTTTCCTGTTTTACTGGCTGCTGACTTACTGGCGCGATGGCGGCAGGCTAGCCATGGCCATGAGTGCGGTGTGGCTGGTGGTGTTGCTGATGCTGCGCCCGTCGTTTGTGTACTTGCTGCCGGTGTGTGCTCTTGCCTGGGGGCTGTTCTGCCGCCGGCATGGCCGACACGCGCTGCTGGGCATTGCGGCGGTGGCTGTGGCGGGAGTGATCGAAGCGGGATATTGCAAGTGCTATGAGGCACGTTACGGCATGTTCACCCCCACGGGCGTCACCTCAATCAACAATTTCCAGATAGCAGTGCTGGAAGGGGCGGTCAGCCCTGATTATACCCACGAGCCCCAGGTGAAGGAATACCTGGACAGCCTGCCCAACTTTTACCGGAAGACCATGCAAGACTACAAGGCCTATTATCTCGAGCATCCGTCGCCTACGGCATTGACTCACCAGGAGGAGGCAAGGATAGTGTCGCGGTCGAGAAGCGACCAGCCCGGCAAGTGGGTGCTGGCGTGCTGGCATCACCTGTTTGACTCGCGGTCGATGATGTTTCCCGAGCCACCGCAGGCGCTGGCCGTGGTGTTTTCGATGCTTCCCCTGACGATGAGCGCTGCCTATGTGCTGCTGCTGGTCTATATGGCGCTGTGCTGCTACTGGATGCTCTGGAAGAGAAGGCTACCGGTGATGAGCATAGTGATGTGGGCTGCTGTGGCGGGCAATGTGGCGACGATACTGATAGGAGCCCAAGCCGAGTGGCCACGGCTGCTGTCGCCAGCGATACCGTTGCTCACAGTCATGTGCGTGCAGCTGCTGGGCTTCATCAACCCCAAAGCCATCGCCAGCTACAACGAATGATCCTCACCTCTTTTCCTCTCGGGGAACTCGGGGAACTCGGGGAAGTTTTTCGTTTAGAAGCTCTTTGACTGAAAGAACAGAAATAAAAAATTTTGAATAATTTCGGATAATTTCTTTCAGTTTTCACTCTCGGGGAACTCGGGGAACCCGGGGATTTTTTCTCTCGCAGATTGCGCAGATTACGCAGATTTTTACATCCAGAAATTAAAGTAATTGGAATAATTACATTTTCTTTTGTCCTTCTGTCAAAAAATAAATCACACGGATGGCGCTACGCTTGAAATTCTCTAAAATCAACCTGAAATTTTATTGCTCTGTCATCGTAGCGAAGCGCATCGTCATCGTAGCAAAGTGGTGGCAACTCTTTTGCCCTTGCTAGCATTTTGGTTATAATTCTTTGATTTCTTCAATAGGCAGACCTGTCATGGATGAAAGAGTCTCGATTGAGAAACCTGCACTTTTCAATGCTTTGGCAGTAAGCAGTAGAGCATTCTTCTGCTCGGCGATTTGGTTACTTTGTTCGGCGATCTGGTTGCTTTGTTCGGCAATCTGGTTGCTTTGCTCGGCAATCTGGTTGCTTTGCTCGGCGATCTGGTTGCCTTGCTCGGCAATCTGGTTGCTCTGCTCGGCAATCATTGAATCCTGCTCTTTGATTTTCTCATCGCGCATCATGATGGCTGTGTCACGATTCTCTATCGCCTGGAAATATTCCTCCTCCACGTTCATGTCTTGACGCACCTTGGCGTCGGAGGCTGCTGAAAGAAGTCGTGTGAGGATGCGATTCATTTCCTCATCGCCTGCATAAGTTGTCTCGTCAAGATTCAACACCTGACGATTCTTTTTGTCTTTGCGGGTCTGGTCAAACACACTCAAAACTTGCTCCAACCTATTGTTGACACGACCGCGCAGCAATGGTATCTGGACGATAATGCTATCATGCACAAGGCTTTCAACAAATGGGTCGGGAATTCCCTTTGTAACCTCCTGGCCATTGTAGTCATAAGACTTGTGGCGCACATAGATTACTGACTCCTCGATGTCACCCACCCGGTGCCCCAGGAGGTAAACGGTTATCATCGGCAGGCCATATCCTTCTGGATTCTCTTCCTTTATGATGTTGTCGGGGTCGGCATACTGTGTCCCAAGGTACTGGCGGAAGCGTAGTGTTTCGGTCTCAAGCCACGTCTTCTGCAACTCTATGAGAATGAGCTTCAGCGAGCCGTCGTCTTGCCTCACCTGCGCGCCAAAGTCAATGCGGAACATAGAAATCTTGTCGCGTGTGCCATTGGTGTATTCGTGCTTGCGCACATGCACCTCAACCACTTCGCGCTGAAGCAGTGCCGACAGCAGTGTGCGGGCAACACGCTCGTCTTCAAGCAGGTACTTGAACACTGCATCATATATGGGATTGGCTACCGTAAGCATAGGTTTATAAATTTTAGTGTGTCAAACTATTACTTATCGCTTGCAAAGATAAATAAAAAAAACAAGACTGCCAAACCTTTATCGGCTGGCAGTCCAAGTTTTGTGATTATTAAAGGTGGGGATCTATTATCAAGGCAAAAATGCCTCCCCACACTTTGTTTGCTGCGTGGTTTTATTTACATTCCTTGAGGAGTTCGAGGACAGCAGTCTTGAGTTGGGCGTCCTGGCCTTTGACTACCTCGGCGGGGGCGTTAGCGACCTTGACGTCGGGCTCCAAATATCATTACCAAATGAAAAATATCCAAAGAAGCCCTTTAATTTCACTTACCCAAGTATCTATCAAAATAATTTCTATCAACGAATCATCACTTCTACAATATTGAATAAAAAACACCAAACTCATTATTTGACTTATCGCAAAATAAAGCCAAACCAAACATCCAAAGCATCCGCCAAATACATCATCTGATCTC
>JAGHSP010000132.1 GCA_018065815.1 Candidatus Sodaliphilus limicaballi
TGAAAAAACGATTATGAGAACCAAACCAGATTTGAGTTTCAGCAAACTCTTCAACATTAGTTTCGGCTTCTTCGGCGTGCAGATTGCTTATGCATTTCAAAGCGCCAACATTTCTCGCATCTTTGCGACACTAGGTGCCGACCCCCACGATTTAAGTTATTTTTGGATACTTCCTCCCCTCATGGGTATGGTGGTTCAGCCTCTCGTAGGCGTATTCAGTGATAAGACATGGACTCGTTTCGGCCGTCGTATTCCTTATCTGTTTATAGGTGCGTTGGCTGCTGTGATTGTAATGTGCTTGCTACCTAATGCCGGCTCGCTGGGCCTTACTGTTGCCGCTGCTATGACATTTGGCTTGATTGCGCTCATGTTCCTCGACACCAGTATCAACATGGCAATGCAGCCCTTCAAGATGATGGTGGGCGACATGGTCAACGAGAAACAAAAAGCCAAGGCTTATTCAATCCAATCGTTCCTGTGCAACGCTGGTAGTGTTATTGGGTTCCTTTTCCCTTTAATTTTCACATATCTCCATGTAAGTAATGAGGCTGAGTATGGTAAAGTTCCTGATTCTGTTATCTTCTCATTCTACGCAGGAGCAGCAATTTTGATTCTTTGTGTTATATACACCGTTGTAAAGGTCAAAGAAATGCCTCCCGCAGAATATGCGATGTATAATGAATCAAAAAATGACACAAAAGAAGAGAAAGTTGGGCTAATTTCATTGCTCAAAAAAGCTCCAAGAACATTCTGGACTGTAACGATTGTGCAATTCTTCTGCTGGTTTGCATTCATGTATATGTGGACCTATTCTACTGGTACAGTTGCCATTGGCGCTTATAACGCTCCTTCTGCCGAAAAAGTCACAAGCTTAACAGATGGAGAAAACAGCTACGTGTTCAAGAACGTCAAAGTTGGCGAGGATGTCATCGTTCGTAACACAATATTAGTAGCACCTGAGAAAAAAGAACTTCTCACAACTCCTGGCACAGAACTTGTTGTTGCAAATATTGCCGATTCGGCATTAGTGGATGGCAACAAGGTGTTTATGTTTACAAATCCTGATACCGTAAAGGTGACTGACCAAACACAGGTTACCACAACAATTTCTATTGACACAACATCCAAGGAATATAACGAAGCTGGTAATACCGTGGGATTGCTTATGGCAATACAAGCTATCGGTTCGGTTTTGTGGGCGATTGTTATTCCTTATTTTAGACGCAAGAAAGTTATATACATACTCAGTTTGGTCCTCGGTGGAGTTGGCTTTGTATTAGCAAATTACGCTCACAGTGTGGTTATGCTGTATGTATGTTATGCTCTTATCGGTTGCGCATGGGCAGCTATGCTAGCATTGCCATTCTCATTGGTAACCAATGCGCTTGAAGGCAGAGGGCACATGGGCACATATTTAGGATTGTTTAATTGTGCAATTTGCTTCCCGCAGATAGTTGCAGCATTAGTGGGAGGCTCAATTCTAGCACTCTTCACCACTCCTAATCAAGTTCCCCCAGAGGGCATGATGCTTGTTGTAGCAGGTATCTCGCTGTTTGTCGGTGCACTTAGTGTATTGCTTGTTCAAGAACAGGAAACGAAATAATATAAGAGACACTAAATCGTTGCTTTACAATAATCGGCTACGGGCATCCCGCGACATGCAGGATGCCCGTGGTTTTTTCTTTGTAAGGGGATTAATTTGGTGTAATTTTTCCCATTTATTTTGTACGTCATGATTTTTTTGTAGTTTTGCACTAAGAAATTACATTACACGATGATACAAGTAGCCAATCCCTTCTATGACATCGTCTTCAAGTACCTCATGGAAGACGAACGTATAGCTCGCACCATTCTCTCGGCACTGCTCAAGAAGGAAGTAGTGTCGGTGGAGCAACGTCGCAATGAGTACACTAACAGCTCACGCAATGACCTATCTATCTTTAGGATTGACTTTGGCGCGTATGTCAAAGAAGATGACGGTCACACGCACTTGATTCTCATTGAGTTGCAAAAGACTTGGCTTGAAACAGAGACTCTGCGTTTTCGTCAGTATCTCGCTACCCATTATGCTAACCCCGAGAATATAATCAGTGGAGATAAGCAAGGACATGCTATCCCCATGATTACCGTGTACCTGCTAGGGCACAAGGTTGGAGACATTGAAGAACCTATTCTCTACGTTAAGCGCAAAGCTGTTGACTATGATGACAAAGAAGTGACAGTGGGGCTCCCTAACCCATTTATTGATAGTTTAACACACGAAAGCATTATCGTGCAGATTCCACGTCTTCACGGTCGCGTAAATAATCGTTTAGAACAAGTCCTCAACGTGTTTGATCAAACGCGCAAAGATCGCAACCACCAGACGATTACTATTGACGAAGAGGCGTATGCTGGCAATGATGATATGCTCTATATTTTGCGACGTCTCAAAGAAGCCGCAAGCGACCGCCAACTGCGTCATGACATGAATGTTGAGGATGAGTATTTCAGCGCTATAGAAAATCGCGACACCGAAATTTTGATGAGAGACAAACAGCTTGCCGAACAGAAGGCACAAATTGCTGAGCAACAAGCGCAAATTGAAACGGCAATAAATCTGTTGCTGCACAATGGTGTTGCCACGAGCATGATTGCTCAGTCGCTGAATGTTGACATAACGCTAGTTGAGACTATCGCAGCCATGGGCAAATAGACGATCGTCTTGCTTGCAGATAACCAAAAAACACGGAGGTGCGTCACCAATAAGACAACGCACCTCTGTGTTTTTTGGTTGTAATGTGGATGCCATCAGGTAATCACAATCGCCGACATGCAGGATGCCCGTGGTTTTTTTCTTTGTGCTCCTTGCTGTGGGGGCGGGGGCGTGCTCGTGGCAGGGCTTCAAGGTGGCACATTTTTTGCTTTATATATGGAAAAAAGTCAGTGCGTTGTCTTTTTTTAACTATGTGTA
>JAGHSP010000076.1 GCA_018065815.1 Candidatus Sodaliphilus limicaballi
ACTCGCGTAACTCTTTGAAAATATTATTTTAATTATTTTAATTTCTTTCAGTAAAAAAATCTGCGCAATCTGCGCAATCTGCGAGAGAAAAAAATCCCCGAGTTCCCCGAGAGAAAAAAACTCCCCCGGCACCATGGCACCGGGGGAGGGGATATTTAGACTAGATTATCAATTACTTGATAGCCTGGCCAGCAGCGTTAAACTTCTTGTCACCCTTAACGATAACAACCTGACCGTTCTCGATCATCTTAACAACCTTAGCGCTGTTAACGTTGATGTCGTTGATGCCAGTTGTAGTGTCAACAGTTACGTTTACAGTGTAAGCTACAACGGGAGCGCCAGCAGCGTCGAGGAGCTCAACAGTAACAACGTACTCGTTAACCTCCTTCAGGGGAGCGTCTTCCTTAGTGATAGACAAAACGAGATCCTCAGCGTCCTCAGTTTCAACAACTACGTCCTCTGCTGTGAAGTCCTCAGTAAGAGTCATGCTGTATTCAGTTTGACCCTCAACGAGTTCGAGTGCCTGACCCTTGATGCTGATGCCAGTGATCTTGGGCTCCTTAGCGGGAACCTGAGTGTCAAGGAAGAGGTCGAAGATGTTAGCGCCCTCGTTAGTGTACTTCTGGTAGTAAACCAGATATACATCGTGAACACCTGTTACGCGTGCGAGTTCATCACCGATGTTGCGAACATTGCCCCAACCGCCAGTTGCCTGGTGGCGAATTACTGCAACGGGCTCTACGTCAGCGAGTGCCTCGTGAGCGTTGTTCCAGTCGTAAGTCTTGCCGTCGGCCTCGAGGTCGAGGTAGAGGCTGATGTTAGCGAAGTCCTTGTAGTCAATCCAGCCGTCGTTACCTGTTGCGTAACCAAGGATAGCGCGGTTATACTGACCGTTCTCGAAGTCGATGCCACCGAACTTGATAACTGACTTGCTGTTTGTCCAACCGTAGTTACCGCCACCATCGGGCTGAGCCTGGTTGATAGCAGCGTGGTTCTGGATCTTAGTAGCGCCTTCGGGAACATCGTTGCGCATTGTGTACCACTTAGCGTTCTCGCTGGGAGTCTCGTTAATAACTGTCATTACAGCATAGTCGGGATCGGGAGTCTCGAGCCAGAGGTTACCCTTCACGAAGTCAACGTCAGTGATGTTGGTGCTACCACCTACCCACTTAACGAGAACCTTGTGTGAACCAGTTACAGTCTGAGTGAGAGCCTTTGCCTTGGGATACAGCTGGTCGCGGAGCTCCATACCTGTGAAGATAGAAGCGATGAGGTTTTCCTCTGCAACCTCGTCAAGGTAGAACTCAACCTTGTCGCTCTTGTTGTTTGACCAGTGGTTTACATAAGTACAAACCTGAGTGTACTCACCATTGCCAAAGTCCATTGTGCCGTAGTCAACGATTGTACCGTTGGTAGTCCAACCCCAACCGCCATCGCCGTCCTTGCGAGTATCAGCATTGGGGCTTTCAACAAGTGCAGAGTTTGCGTAAGCAAGACGCATAGCAGCAGGACCATAGGTTCTCATGTTTTCGTTGGGCTTGAGAAGCTGACCGTTAAGGGGTTCCCAGTCACCAGGTGCGTGGAAATCAGCGGGTGTGAAGGCGTTCTTGTAGAAGTGAACAGCCTGTACGTTACCAGCACCGCCTACGAATGTAAGATAAACTTTCTGCTTGCCTTCGGGCTTGTAGAATGAAAGACCTTCCGTAGCCAGACGGCCACCAGCGAGATCAGCGGGGTCAGTTACGTTGTAACCCATGTTACCAGCAAGCTTAGTGTAGTTGCTGTAAGATCTTGTGTGAGCAAGAGCAATCTGAGTGAAGGGGAGAGCGCTCTCGAAATCTTCACCTGCCCAGAGGAGTGCGAAGTTACCATTGCCACCCCAGCCCTGAGCGAATGCCAAACCTGCAGCCTGATAGTTCTCGCTGAAGTCAACTTCACCGATGCAAACTACAGTGTTCACACCTGTGTTACCGATGTTCATTGAAAGGGGATCAAGACGAGCGTCTTGGATAACCTCCAGATTGGGGTTACTACCATTGGTAAATACTACCAAATCCTGTGCATTAGCAGCGAATGCCATCACTGCCGCAGCAACGAGTGTTAAACTTTTTTTCATGTTTAATAG
>JAGHSP010000031.1 GCA_018065815.1 Candidatus Sodaliphilus limicaballi
GACTTATAGTGGAAACAAGGTACATTTTCGTTACAGGAGGTGTCGTGTCATCTCTGGGCAAAGGAATCATTTCGTCATCAATAGCAAGGTTGCTCTTGGCAAGAGGATATAGCGTTACTATCCAGAAGTTTGACCCGTATATCAACATTGACCCGGGCACACTTAACCCCTATGAACACGGGGAGTGTTATGTGACAGTGGATGGTCATGAGGCCGACCTGGATTTGGGACACTATGAGCGTTTCACCAATATCAAGACAACCCGCGCCAACAACATCACCACAGGACGCATCTACCAGAGCGTGATTGACAAGGAACGCCGTGGCGATTATCTGGGCAAGACTGTGCAGATCATCCCCCACATCACTGATGAAATCAAGCGCAATGTGAAACTGCTGGGCAACACTGGCAAGTTTGACTTTGTGATCACCGAGATAGGCGGCACTGTGGGCGACATCGAGTCGCTGCCCTTCCTTGAAGCCGTGCGCCAGTTGAGGTGGGAACTGGGCAATCGATGCGTGTGCGTCCACCTCACCTACGTGCCCTATATCCATGCTGCCAAGGAACTCAAAACGAAACCCACGCAGCACTCGGTGAAGCAACTGCAACAGGTGGGTATCCAGCCCGATATCCTGGTGCTGCGCACAGAGCACGATGTCCCCATGGCAATGCGCCGCAAGGTGGCTCAGTTCTGCAACGTGAGCCCTGAGGCCGTGATCCAGAGCATCGACGCGCCCACCATCTATGAGGTGCCCTTGATGATGCTCGACCAGCAGCTTGACTCGATCATCTTGCAGAAGACCGACACACCGCTGCGCAGCATGCCCGACCTGATAGACTGGTGCAATTTCCTCGACAAACTCAAAAATGCCGAGGGCGAGGTAAAGATAGGCCTGGTGGGCAAGTATGTCTCGCTTCAAGATGCCTACAAGTCAATCGACGAGGCGCTGTTCCAAGCATGTACCTACAACGATTGCAAACTCAACCTGACCTATGTCAACAGCGAGAAGCTTACCGATGGCAACGTGGAGGAGATGCTTGGCGCGATGGACGGCGTGATAGTGGCTCCCGGCTTCGGCCAGCGTGGCACCGAGGGCAAGTTTGTGGCATTGAAGTGGTGCCGCGAGCACGATGTGCCCACATTCGGCATCTGCCTGGGTATGCAGTGCATGGTGATTGAGTATGCCCGCAACGTGCTGGGATATGCCGATGCCAACAGCGTGGAGATGGACCCCAACACCCACTACAACGTCATCGACCTGATGGAAGAACAGAAGAGCGTGACCAACATGGGCGGAACCATGCGACTGGGTGCCTACGCCTGCCGCTTGCTTGATGGCACGAAAGTTGCACATGCTTATGGTAAGCTTGATGTGGAGGAACGCCATCGTCATCGCTTTGAGTTCAATGAGGACTTCCGCGCCCGCTTTGAAGAAGGCGGCATGAAGTGCGTGGGCGAGAACCCCGAGACACACCTCGTGGAGGTGGTGGAGGTGCCTGGCAAGCGCTGGTATGTGGGCACGCAGTACCACCCCGAGTACAGCAGCACGGTGCTCAACCCGCACCCGCTGTTCATGGACTTTGTGCGCCATGCTATTGAATATAGAAACGAGAAAAAACAATAAGAATAAATAACCACAAAATCGAAAAGTAAAAGTTTAACAAAGCTGATTTATGGATAAAAAAACGCTTACCGGATTGCTGTTGATGGGATTGGTCATCTTTGGCTTCACATGGTTTAATCGCCCCAGCGAGGCTGAACTCGCTGAGAGGCAGCGCATCCAGGACTCCATCGCACTTGTTGAGAAGAAAGCCCAGCAGGCTGCGGTTAAGGGCGGTGTGGCCGACATGCTCACTGCCGATGAATTATCAAGACTAAAAAGTGTGCTCACTGCGGGTGACTCGACAAAGGCCGGAATAGACAAGGACGGCGTGAAGCTGTCGCTCAAGAACGGCGTGATCGCCGGTCAGATCGACCTGGGCGACGCCAAGGTTGACTTTGCCGAGGTGCTCAACGACTCGACTGCCAACGCTGCGCTGCACAACCGTGCGGTAGCTGCTGTGAAACAAGCCCTTGAAACCTACAACAAGAGCGGCATGTTTGCGTCAAACCTCTCGGGCGAGGACAAGGTGGTCACTCTCAAGAACGACTCGCTCACAATAGAACTGAGCACAAAGGGCGGCACTATCACCCGTGCTTCGCTCAACGCCTACAAGGCATTTAATGCCCCCCACGTGGAAGTGTTCACTCCTGGCGAGAACCAGTACAGCTTCGTGCTGGGCAATGACACCCAGACATTTGACACCAAGGACTATTACTTCACGCCCACGCAGCTCAACGACAGCACCGTGCTCATGCAGCTTGTGCTTGACAATGGTGCAAAGTGGGGCCTCAAGTACACCCTCGTGCCCGGCAGCTACATGGTGCGCATGGAGATTGTGCAAGAAGGCATGGAGACTGTGGTTCCCAGCAAGTATAACAGCATCGAACTCAACTGGAACCAGAAGATGGCACGCCACGAGGAAGGCAAGATGTTTGAGGAACGCAACAGCGCAATCTACTACAAGATGCTGGGCAGCGACGGCGATGTGGAGAACACCAGCGAGAGCGGTGATGACGACGAGAATGTCAAGGAACGCCTCAAATGGATTGCTACCAAGAACCAGTTCTTCTCGGCAGTGCTCATTGCTGACAGCTGCTTCAACGGCGGTATCCTTGACAGTAAGGAAATCAGCAAGGACGATGCCGACTATCAGAAATATTTGAAGAACTTCTCGGTGCGCACATCAGTGCCCTACGCCAGCAACAAGGCAAACCCCGCGTCGTTCTACTTCTATCTGGGCCCCAACCGCTATCCCACGCTCAGCGACTATGACAAGTATTCGCCTAACGAGGATCTGCAGCTCACACGTCTCATCCCGCTGGGATGGACCTTGTTCCGCTGGATCAACACTTATGTCGTGATTCCTGTGTTCACATGGCTGGGCAAGTACATAGGCAGCTATGGCATCATCATCCTCATTCTCACCATTCTCATCAAGCTCATTCTCTCGCCCCTCACTTATAAGAGTTATCTCTCGCAGGCAAAGATGCGCTTGCTCACACCCGAGATCAACGCCATCAACGAGAAGTATCCTGGCGACGAGAATGCGATGAAGCGTCAGCAGAAGACGATGGAACTCTACAGCATGGCTGGTGCAAGCCCCTTCGGCGGCTGTCTGCCCATGCTGCTGCAGATGCCCATCCTCATTGCGATGTTCACTTTCTTCCCCTCATGCATCGAGCTTCGCGGCCAGTCGTTCCTGTGGGCTGCCGACCTCTCGGCTCCCGACAAGATCTTTGAGTGGACTGCCCAAATTCCTCTTATCTCATCTTACTTCGGCAACCACATCAGTCTGTTCTGCTTGCTCATGACAGTGACCAATATCCTCTACACTCATCTGTCGATGCAGTCACAGAACCAGCAGAGCGCAATGCCCGGCATGAAGTGGATGATGTACATGATGCCGCTCATGTTCCTCGTGTTCTTCAACAACTATGCATCGGGCTTGAGCTACTACTACTTCATCTCGCTTCTCATCACAATCGCGCAGACCTATAGCTGCCGTCTCTTTGTGAACGAGGAGAAGGTGCGTGCCAAGATTGCCGAGAACCGTGCTAAACCCCGCAAGAAGAGCGGTTTCATGGCTCGCCTTGAGGAGGCACAGCGCATGCAGCAGCAAGCCATGAAGGAGCAGGAGAAACGCAACAAGCGTCGCAGATAATATCCTCTGGGGTTCTGTTAATCACTAGCAGGTGGTTAACAGAACCCGCCTAAAAGTGAATTATTTAACAATACTGAATTATGAATTATCAATGTCCATTTTGCGGAGGAGAGTTCTCGGCCGACAACGGAGTTGAAAGCGTGATGTGCCCTCACTGCAACGAGGAGGTGCAGCTAGTACCCACCGAGGAGCCTCTGGTTCCCGAAGAGGTGCCCCAGCAACCCCAGCGCCCGGTAGGTGTGTTCGAAGTAGGTCCTTCGGGTAAGAGCCGTGGCGTTGCTGGTCTGCTCGCCATCTTTTTGGGTATGTGCGGCGCGCATTATTTCTATCTAGGCAAGACCAAACCTGCCGTGATCAATATTGTTGCTTCACTTCTGTGCCTACTCATGCCGGTAGTGAAGATAGCAGATCTCATCATCGGCATCAGGATGCTCATGGCAACCCAGGAGGAGTTTGAAGAAAGATATGTCTATAACGACTCGATTTATCCTTTCTGATAGGTGCCAGGTATTATTCAGGCAAACTAATTGTATTA
>JAGHSP010000084.1 GCA_018065815.1 Candidatus Sodaliphilus limicaballi
TATGTATAGTGTTAATTAAATCCAACTTCATGCTTCACTCTTTGCTAGTGATTTTCTTCTCAAGCATCTCGATGAAGTCCAGCTCGCCCTGGTCTAGGAAACCCACCTTAATAGGCACGTAATAGATAAGGCCCCTGCGTGTGGGCGGATAGTAGGCATTGTTGAGGATGCGCACCGAGTCTTTCTCGGTGGTGACAATGAACTTGCGGCGACCTTCTAGTTCGTCGAACTTCTCGAAGATGTAGTCAAAGTCACTGCGAGTGAAGTAGTGATGATCATCGTAGTGAAGCACCTTGACCTTGGCATTGAAGCGACGCAAATACTTCACAAAGGGTTTCTCGTTGGCAATACCGGTGACGCACAGAATCAGGTCTTCCTCTGTGAGCGAAGGCAGCGACGTGAGCTGTGGCATGGGTATGGGGAACACAGGCACGGGGTTAGCGTAGCGTATGTTAGAGAAAAACAGCCCTTGCGAGGGATACAGGTCAAGGTTTTCCTTGGTCATGCGCAGTTCCACGGGACTGATGTCGTTGGGACACTTGGTCACCACCACGATGTCACACTCGCTGATGCGACGCGCGGGCTCGCGCAGCGTGCCCAGGGGCAGCAGCTTGTCGTTGACAGGCTGGCGGGTGTAGTCAACCAAGACAATGCTTGCCTTGGGCTTGACATACCGGTGCTGGAATGCATCGTCGAGCAAGATCAAGTTGATGTCGGGGTTGATGCGCAACATCTCCTTGATGCCCTTGCGCCGGCTCTCGCACACGGCCAGGGTGATCATGCCGTTATACTTGTGGAACACCTGGTAGGGCTCATCGCCGATATCACGTGGCGACAGTGTGTCGGTGGCGAGGATAAAACCGCTGGTAGTGCGCTTGTATCCACGGCTCAACACCCCTATGTTGTAACGGCGGCACAAAGCCTCGATGATATACTCCACATGGGGCGTCTTGCCCGTGCCGCCCACGGTGATGTTGCCTACCGATACTACCGGCACGTCAAACTCCTCAATGGGCAACCACTTCAAATCAAACAATCCGTTGCGCACAAACACGGCAGCGCCATACAGCCACGAACATGGCGTGAGTATAGCGTTGACCACAGCCTTGCGCTGCTGCTTGTTCAATATTTTAGTGAAGTTTATCATTCTCGACAATGCGCGCTTGTGATAACTGCGTTACTTTATCACGGTCTCTTCCATGAGGCAGAGCACGTGCTGGCGTCCCAGGATGCGCTGGATCATCTTGTGGTATTCATAGAGGAAGCCCATCTCACCCTGCATGCGTGACTCATACTTCGACACCATGTATTGCTCCATCATGTTCTCAAACTCGTTGACGGGAGCGGGATAGTTTTGAGTGACATAATCATCGCCCAGGTTAGCCTTCTTGGCAGCCCACTTGATAGCAGCATCGAGACCGCCCAGTTCATCAACAAGACCTATTTTCTGCGCTGTTGCACCGTCCCACACGCGACCCTCGGCTATCACCTTGATCGAGTCTTGTGTCACGTGGCGGCCGTCGGCACAGTGTTTGGTAAACTGCTCATAGCCCAGGTTCACCATGTTCTGCATTGCGTTATACTGCACGGGGGTGAGACGTTTGCTCGTCAAGCCCATGTCGGCATTTTCGTTAGTCTTGACAACGTATGTATTGATGCCAAGTTTGTTCTCCATAAGCTCTTGCGTGCAAGGAATCATACCGAAGATGCCTATGCTGCCAGTGATAGTGGTGGGCTCGGCAAAGATGCGGTCGGCGCCACAAGAGATATAGTAACCGCCCGATGCTGCATAGTCACCCATCGACACCACGAAGGGCTTGCCGCTCTTCTTGAAGTCATCGAGGGCTTTCCACATCTGCTCCGAACCGAATGCGCTTCCGCCGGGAGAGTTCACACGGAGCACGAGTGCAGCAACATCTTCATCGTCGATGAGTTCGCGCACGGTCTCGGCGATCACCTCGCTGTTGATGCCGTCGTTAGAGCCCATGGGTGAAACCTGTCCATCGATCTCGCCCACTGCATAGAGCACTGCAATCTTGCCGCTGCCGCTCTGCTCGGCATCGAGATCGCCAGCCAGTTGAGAGGGAGTCACCAGGTTGAGGTCCTTGTCGGCGTCAACATTTGTGAGTTTCTTCAAGCGGTCCTCAAACTCGTTGCGGTAGCACAGTTTGTCCACGAGTTTATTCTTCACAAACGAATCGGCAGGCCATGTTACCATCACGCTATCGGCCATCTGGTTGAATTTCTCGGTTGAGATTTTGCGGCTTGCAGCCATACCCTCAACCATTGAGTTCCAGATGCTGCCCAGATACACTTCCTTCTGCAAGCGGTTGGCATCGCTCATCTCGTTCACCATGTAAGGCTCCACGGCGCTTTTGAAAGTGCCCACGCGCACCACCTGCATCTCCACGCCCAGCTTATCGAGCAAGGGCTTGGGATAAGTGTTTGCGCTTACCAGTCCGTGCACATCGACCGCTCCCACTGGGTTGAGGAACATGCTGTCGGCAACGCTGGCCAGGTAGTAATCGCCCTGGGCATAACCCTCGTGAGCATAAGAGTAGATAAACTTGCCGCTCTTCTTGAAATCAACAAGCGCTCTGCGCACTGCCATGAGAGTTGCGGGCTCTGCGGCCACTCCGCCGCACTCAATGTATATGCCGTCGATTTTCTCATCGTCCTTTGCTTTCTTGATGGCCTCCACCATTGTGTTCAGACCCACCTTCTTGGTGTCATCGCCTTGCAGCATAGCAACGAAGTCAAGGTTGTTTTTGCCGCCGCGCTCTTCGATTACGCCATTGAGATCAAGATGCAGGATTGAATGATCGCTCACTACCGTAGTTCCGGATTTGTCGCCCATTGAAACCAGGACAACGCTGAAAATAATGGCAGAGAACACAAATACGGTCAAAGCCAATGTCACGCCTACGAATGAGCCGCACACAACAAGGAGAAATTTCTTCATCATAACGCAGTATACTTTTTTTATAAGTTACTAACTATCAATTAGTTTACAAAGCAAGTCGGTCTTTTTTGCAACAAAAAGCCCGCCAGCAACTTACAAAGATAACTATTATTTTGTAAACTAGCGAGTTTTTTAGCAACTTTTTTGAAAACTTTTTCCTTTTGACACCAATGCTAGACCTCAACGAGGTTATCACTTTGGTTAACCGCAGGTCCACCGACCTGCGGCATACATCACTCCCTACACAGCGTCCCCAACGGGGTCGCACCATGAAAACTTTTTCCTTTTGACACCAATGCTAGACCTCAACGAGGTCGTCACTTTGGTTAACCGCAGGTCCACCGACCTGCGGGCATACATCACC
>JAGHSP010000040.1 GCA_018065815.1 Candidatus Sodaliphilus limicaballi
GTACTATATAAATAAAACATAAAGTAACACTTTACTATAATGACTTTACTCCTGTAATCTGCTGCTTGTATGGCTGTTTTCAAAAAATCAAATGCAAACTGAAAGATTTATGAAATTAAATTTGCGTAATTCAATAAAGTGTTTTAAATTTGCAAATGCAAAATTTGATGATGTTAACAGGGTGTTTTCATTTGTATATCGAATTTTTGCTATTTTTCACCCTGTTTTTACTCATTGAATAAAACGGGACTTTTTTTTTAGCCTTATCTACTGTTGGAGATTTGTTCTGTAATTTGAATGAATTTTCCAGAAGCCAAAAAAATCTCTCGTAAAAATTTCGTCGGAAATCTGCTTGCTATTTTGCCTTGGGTTTCCGCTTTGATATAAATATTAAATTGTAGAGACATGGACATTGTATCTCGTCTGAAAATATTCTTGCAGGAAAGCGGCATCTCTAATTCGATTTTTGCCGACAACTGTGGCATACCCCGCCCCACTCTTTCGCAGTTGCTCAACGGACGCAACAAGAAGGTGAGCGACGAACTTATTTCAAAGATCCATTCGGCTTACCCTGCGTTGAATGTCATGTGGCTCATGTTTGGCGATGGCGAGATGATTGTTCCAAATGCGAACTCATTGATGTCTGGCACCAATTCTCAACCCGTCGAGAATTCGATAGAATTTAACTCTCCTGTTGCCGATTCGAATAATGCTGTTCGCAAGAATACCATTAATTTTGGCAACACCGATCCGGGTGAATATAACGACTCGTCGCGCAAGCCGCAGGCATCATCGTCGGCTAGCGCTACTATGGCGGCATTGCAAAACATGGTGCGTAGTGCCAGTGCCATGGGCAAAGCTTCGTCGCAGCGTGGCAACGCCCAGGCATCGGCAGGAGAGAGCCGTGTGGTGAATATTATGGTATTTTACAGCGACGGCCGCTTCGAGTCGTTCGTCCCGCAAGGGTGACGCTCTGCCCCTAGGTACATCATTAAACCCAGAAAGTCCATTAGGACAAGAACAAGATTTTAGATTATCATTGTGTCAGGATTTGCGCTATACTGAGCGAGTATATGGGTTCACATATGAACGAAAGATAGTGCAAATCATGCCAATGAGAAGCAAAATATTTTCATTTGTTCTAATGGACTTTCTGGGTTAAACTATTATATAACGTGAGCGGCCACCTCGGTAATGGGGTGGCCGCTGTTTTAGGAGGGTGCGTTTTTTTTACTCTTCGTCTTCATTTTCGTCTTCATCTTCATCTTCGTAGGTGTTGCCGGTGTACTGACCTTCTTGGATGCGTTTTAAGAACTTCATGCGTTGCGCGTGCTGTTCCTTGTCAAACACGAGCGCAAAGGTGCAGTGGGCAAACCGCAGGTCATACTCTCCCCTCACGTAGATGATGCTGAAGGGCGGGTTCTTGAGCAGGAACTCCACGGCTAAACGGAGCAGCTCGTCGGTGTCAATGTCTTTGTTTGTGTTGTCGCGCAGTTTCACGTCAATCTTCTTCAAGTTGCCGTTCTGGTCTATCTCGCTTGCCGCGACGCTGACAACTATCTTGCCGGTGTATTCGGGGTACACCCCGGCTATGTACTGCTCCAGTTCCAGGGCAGCACGCATGTCGTCTCCTTTGACGGTGCATTTGTTGTCGTAGTGCTTCACGCCTGTCACCGTGCCGTTGTCTATCGTGTAGATGTCCTCGTGCTCAAAGACGCTCTCAAAGCCCATGTGGACGTAATTCACGAGTTCCCCTGACGCCACTGACACCTCGCCGCTGTACCAGCCGGCAAGTATTCGTCCGTCGGCGGTCTTGTGGGCGTCAAACAGGGGCTCGTTGCGGGCGATCACCTTGGCTGTATCGCTGTCGTACCCTATCTGGATGCTGTCGAGATACAGTTTGTTGTCCTGGAGTTGCCAGTAGCCTATGTATCCCCTCCACAGGGCGGTGCATAAGTCAGTTCTCATGCGCAGGTATTTTTTCTCGAACTGGTCGAATTTCTCGAATCGGTCCAGGGGGCAAGCCCTCATGCTGTAACGGGTGGTATCGATGAATAGAACTTCGCCGAACTGTGCAGTCGCGTTAGCTTTCAGGCTAACGGCTATCAGTATAATTGTCAAAAAACGGAAAATATGTTTCATGTATTTGAATAAGTAAGTTAGTTGCCTTATATACGTTGAGGCAGCTAGCAATGTTGCCCGCTGCCCGTTGTTTTAAGTTACTATTTGCTGTTGTCAGACTCCTTTCATCGCTCCCGTGAGTTCGGCACAGCTAGCCATGCCGTGGCGTTGCATGTAGTCTTGGATGTATTCTACTGCCTTGACGGTCACTTGCGGGTCGATAAAGTTGGCGGTGCCTATCTGCACTGCTGTTGCGCCTGCCAGCATGAATTCCACCGCGTCGCGGCCGTTCATAATGCCTCCCAGGCCCACTACGGGCACGCTGACAGCATTAGCCACCTGCCACACCATGCGCACTGCTATGGGCCTGATGCAGGCCCCAGAGAGGCCGCCGGTGATGGTCGAGAGTACGGGGCGCTGACGTTCCACATCGATAGCCATGCCCAGGAAGGTATTGGTGAGCGACACAGCGTCGGTGCCTGCGCCTTCGGCTGCACGGGCTATCTCGGTGATGTCGGTCACGTTTGGCGTGAGTTTCACTATCATGGTACGGTCCCAGGCGCGGCGCACGGCGCTCACGACGCTCTCGCAGCCGTCGCACGTGGTGCCAAACGACATGCCGCCCTGCTTCACGTTGGGGCAAGATATGTTCACCTCTATTGCTGCAACCTTGTCAAGACCCCGCAAGCGCTCGCACACGCCCACGTAGTCTTCAATCGAGGCTCCCGACACATTCACTATCACGCGGGTGTCGAGGTCCTTGATGCCCGGGTAGATGTGCTGTGCAAAGTAATCCACGCCCTTGTTTTGAAGACCCACGGCGTTGAGCATGCCGCTAGGCGTTTCGGCCATGCGCGGATAGGGGTTGCCCTGGCGAGGATTCAGTGTGGTGCCCTTGACGATGATGCCGCCCAGGCGAGAGAGGTCGATGAAGTCGGCAAATTCCTCGCCGTAGCCGAATGTGCCCGATGCTGTCATCACGGGGTTCTTGAGGGTGAGTGACCCTATTTTTACGTTTAAGTTTACCATTTGAGTCGATTTATATTGAAAACAGGTCCATCGGTGCACACGCACACGTTACCCTCATCTTTTGTGTCCTCCACGCAGCACAGGCACGCTCCCAGGCCGCACGCCATCATGTTCTCAAGCGATACCTCGCAGTTGATGCCACGCTCGCGTGCAATGGCAGCCACGGCTTTCATCATGGGCATAGGGCCGCAGCAGGCTATGTGGGTTATTTCATCGCTTTGCAGCACCGGGTGGGTGGTTACAAGGCCCTTGTGGCCCAGCGAGCCGTCCTCGGTCGCCACATGCACGGGGGCGGTCTGTCTGAACAGGTCCAGTTCTAGCAGGTCGCTCATCGAGCGCGCCCCCAGCAGGAACTGCACGTCCACGCCTCTCACGGCAAGCTTTGACCCCAGCATGAGCAACGGGGCGATGCCCACACCGCCGCCTATCAGCAGCGCGGTGCCTTTCACGTCGGTCGTGAATCCGTTGCCCAGCGGCAGAACCACGCTCAGCACCGAACCTTCCTGCGTGTCACACAGCGAGCGTGTCCCGGCTCCGGCGCGACGCACCAGCAGCCACAGCTCGTGGGTGTCGGCATAGTTGATCGAGATGGGACGCCTCAGGTAGGTAGTTTTTGAGTTAGGCACCTCTACCTGAACGAATTGCCCCGGTTTCACAGGGGGCACACTCCCCTTCACGGGAGCCAACTTGAGCAAGCTATAATTATCGCCATGCTTGTCATTGGCTTTCACTGTAAAATCCATAACCTGTTTCATAACCACAAAGATACTACTTTTTCGCTTATATACAAAAAAACAAGGACGATAAACATCGCCCTTGCTATGATTATATCGGTTAGGTGACGTGATTACAAGCCTTTGGGGTTGGGACCGAACTCGTTCTCGCCAGGCTGGCTGTCTTGGAGAGCCCAGTACAAGAGGATAAAGCCGCCAACGAATGGGATGAACGTAACGAGAATGTGCATGGTGCTCTTGCCTATATCGTGCAGGCGGCGCACTGCCACTGCGTAGAAGGGGATTAGACATACAAAGCTTCCAATGCCGCAAGTGAGCATAGCGATAATTAAGTGTGCAAGTTCAAACCACCAGAACTCTGCACGGCGTGCACGGCCTTCGAAATTAGCGAAATTCTGGAAGCACTTCTTGGTTGCTGTCATGAAGTCCATTTCTTCCACGGGCTGGGGTGCCGCAGGTTGCTGCAAGAGTGCTGCCACTTCGGGCACGTCGGTTGCGAGCGCCCATTCTTCTGAATCCTCAACGCACACTTGCGACTCGGCTGTCAAGCCATTCTGAAGGAGTTCGCTCACTTCAAAGGGACCAGTCGGCTGGTCATTGTTGTAAAGATAGTATCTCATAAAGTATAAGTATAAAATGATTGTTATGCAAAGATATAACTAATCTTTCAGTTGTGCAATTATTGATATGTTTTTATTTATTATTGTTGTCCGGTAAATGTAACTATTCACCAATGGAACTCCCCGCGCGGATC
>JAGHSP010000141.1 GCA_018065815.1 Candidatus Sodaliphilus limicaballi
AAAAAAACATTGGTGTATAGTAACCTTTTCCTGTATAGCCAAATTAATTACCCCGATTTTTTTAATTTTCACCTTGTTATCTTGTTTTTTCGGTCCAAACGCATTAATTTTGCGGTCACTTATCACAAAACAACTTAACATGAACTTTAAAAACATCTTTTCGCTACTAATAGCACTTGCACTGGTCATGGGCACTGCATTGGACTGCTGGGCCGAGACCATCACCTATCGCATCACCGAATTCAACACATCAACAGGTTCCTTCACCATGGTTCCCGCCGGAACAAGGCCCGCTGGCAGCTACGCCTGGTTTGACAACGAATATGGCGCAACCACCGGCAACCGCTACAACCAGATACCCCGCAACCGCGAGGCCACGCTGTGGCTCGAGGGGTGGGATGACTGCACCATCAACGCGGTGACACTGTCGATGTGCTCCAACAAGACCGCCGGCACGTTTGCCCTCGTGGTGAGCCAGGACGGCGAGGAGTGCTACAAGACCCCCACCGCCGCATTCAACAGCGACCAGTGGTTTGGCCGCTGGGTGAGCAAGGACCTCTACGTGTACGTTGACATGACCAAGCAACTGCCATCTCCCGTCACCGTGGCTAGCGATGCCGAGCTGGGCATCACCGTCAAGGGCGGCACACAGGAGGGATCGGTCTATCTCAACGCGATCACCATCGACTACACCCCCGGCAACGGAGTAGTGACCGAGAGCGCTCTGCCCTGGAAGTTTGAGAAAATCGAAGCCAAGGGCAAAGTCAACGACGGCGACGTGGTGATGATGTATCGCAACGGCAGCGCGGCCGGCGACATCGACGGCATGGACACGTCACACTACCTTGACGCCATAGGCGTGACCTCGACAGCCACCATCGACGACCCCTTCATCACCCTCTTCACCGCCACCAAGGACAGCAACGGCCACTTCACGCTCACCAACCAGCACGGCCAGCAACTGGGTGCCCGCGGCGAGAAAAACCTGGCATGGGACGAGGGAGTCACCACATGGGACATCACCATGGGCTATGACGGAGCGACAATCGCCAGCACCAACACCAAGTACGGCACCATGCGCTACAACGCGCCCATCGACGGATATGCGCGCTTCTGGAACTACACCAGCAAGACACTGCCCCTGCCCAACCTCTACCGCCTCATCGGCCAGCAGGATCCCATCGTGAGCCGTGAGCTCACCCTGCCGGCAACCGAGCGCACCGTCAACATCACCGAGCAGGACACCGTGGCGCTCACCCACTGGTTCTACCCCACCACAACCACCGACCAGCGCGTCACCTGGACATCAAGCAACGAGCGCGTGGCACGCGTGCGCAGCGGCATCGTGGAGCTCCTGGCTGGCGGCACAGCCGTCATCACCGCCACCGCAGTTGACGGCGGCAGCAGCGCCACATGTGTCATCAACGTGACAGGCGCAGGACCAGCCCCCCTCCCCGGTGACGTGAACGGCGACGGCACAGTCGATGTGAGCGACGCAAACATATTGATTAACATCATCCTAGGTCATCAGGAAGCCATCCCCGCCGCCGATGTCAACAGCGACGGCACAATCGACATCAGCGACGCCAACGCCGTCATCAACACCATCCTGAAACCATAATAGCAACCTGTTTATTCCTCCAAAATCACACTTTTACCACGCCATTTGGAGAAATAAGCAGGTACTTATTTCTCCAAATCAATACATTTTTTATGCTCATAGAGAAATCAATAGTTCGTTAAAAATTAATATATCGGCTTAGGCGGCTTTGCGCTGCCAGCCAAAGAGTTCTTTGACAATCTTGCTAATTAAAGTTTGGTTCGGTCGGATACGGGACACGTCAAAAATTCTTTTCGTGTAGTATGAATTGAACATCAGCGACTTAAATGAAGCCATGGAATACGGCTGGCCGTTCTCCTTCATCATGACCTTTGCCGCATTGAGTGCGGCGAATGATGCGTTGTAGGAAAAGTCCAGCTGGCGTGTGTGCCTTGCCTGGCAATGGGTGAGTCCTGCGAACTGCTTGGCATCCCGGTAGCAGAACTCAATCTGGAACCTGGACCTGTAAGTCCTCAGCACTTCCTCTCCTGTCATCGTGAGCTTTGTGGAGAAGAAAAGCTTGTGTTTCTTGTTCGGCATTATCCATATCACAAGTCGCACCTTGCGCTTCATAGC
>JAGHSP010000316.1 GCA_018065815.1 Candidatus Sodaliphilus limicaballi
TTAATTAATCAAGCGGCAACGTCATCACTCGAAACTACGGTAGTGCACACGCTTGGGTTCTTCGTTGCCTAGGCGCTTGATTTTGTTCTGCTCGTACTCTGAGTATGAGCCCTCGAAGAAGAACACGTTGCTGTCGCCCTCAAATGCAAGGATGTGAGTGCAGATGCGATCCAGGAACCAGCGGTCGTGACTGATGACCACAGCACAGCCTGCGAAGCTCTCAAGACCTTCCTCTAGCGCACGAAGGGTGTTCACGTCGATATCATTGGTGGGCTCATCGAGCAGCAGCACGTTGCCCTCCTCTTTGAGAGCAAGAGCCAGCTGCAAGCGGTTACGTTCACCGCCCGAGAGCACGCCGCACTTCTTCTGCTGGTCCACGCCAGTGAAGTTGAAGCGTGACAAGTAGGCACGAGCATTCACGTCACGGCCTCCCATGCGCAGCAGTTCCACACCGCCCGAGATCACCTCATATACAGTCTTTTCGGGATCGATGCTCGTGTGCTGCTGGTCAACGTAAACAGCCTTAACGGTCTCTCCCACCTCAAATGTGCCGGCATCGGGCTGCTCAAGCCCCATGATGAGGCGGAACAGTGTGGTCTTGCCAGCTCCGTTGGGACCTATCACGCCCACGATGCCGTTGGGCGGAAGCATGAAGTTGAGGTCATCGTAGAGCAGTTTCTTGCCGAATGCCTTTGCCACATGGTTGGCCTCGATAACCTTGTTGCCCAAGCGCGGACCGTTGGGGATGAAGATTTCGAGTTTCTCCTCCTTCACCTTCACGTCCTCATTGAGCAGCTTGTCATAACTGTTGAGACGGGCCTTTCCTTTTGCCTGGCGGGCTTTAGGTGCCATGCGTATCCACTCAAGCTCGCGCTGCAGGGTCTTCTGACGCTTGCTCTCGGTCTTCTCCTCTTGAGCCATGCGGGCTGTCTTTTGTTCCAGCCAGCTGCTGTAGTTACCCTTCCATGGAATACCCTCGCCGCGGTCAAGTTCGAGAATCCAGCCAGCCACATGGTCGAGGAAATAACGGTCGTGGGTCACAGCGATTACTGTGCCCTCATACTGCTGCAGGTGTTGCTCAAGCCAGTCAATTGATTCAGCGTCAAGGTGGTTGGTAGGCTCATCAAGCAACAGCACGTCGGGTTTCTGCAACAGCAGGCGGCACAGGGCCACACGGCGGCGCTCACCTCCACTCAGGTGCTCGGCCAGCTGATCGCCCTCGGGGCAACGCAGCGCGTCCATAGCACGTTCCAAACGGGTGTCGAGGTTCCATGCATCGGTAGCATCGATGATGTCCTGCAGTTCTCCCTGGCGAGCAAAGAGTTCGTTCATCTTGTCGGCGTCCTCATAGTACTCGGGCAAACCGAACTTCTGATTGATCTCCTCATACTCCTTAAGAGCGTCAACAATGTGCTGCACTCCCTCGCTCACGATTTCCTTCACGGTCTTTGTGGGATCAAGCTGAGGGTCCTGGGGCAGATAACCCACCGAGTAACCGGGGGCAAACACAACCTCGCCCTGATACTTGGTCTCAAGGCCGGCAATGATTTTCATCAAGGTAGATTTACCCGAACCGTTCAGACCGATGATTCCGATCTTGGCCCCATAGAAAAACGAGAGGTAGATGTTCTTGAGTACTTGTTTCTGGTTTTGCTCGATGATCTTGCTCACGCCCACCATCGAGAAGATGATTTTTTTGTCGTCAACTGTTGCCATATATTGAATTTATTTTTATTTCATTAATAGATAAGTCGTATAAGCGATGTAGATAGCAATGAAGATAATCCCCTCAATGCGGTCAAACTTGCGCTTCCCGAAGGTGAAAATCACCACAAATGTGAGCACTGCACCCAGCAACGCCACTGCAAAGTCCACTATGCTCACGCCTTTCACCGTGATGGGGCTGATTGTCGATGCCACACCTGTGATCATGAGCATATTGAAGATATTAGATCCCAGCACATTGCCCAGTGCCAACTCCGAATTTTTCTTGAGCGATGCCACCACCACTGTGATGAGCTCGGGCAGCGATGTGCCCACTGCAACTATCGTGATCGAGATCACAGCCTCGCTCATACCCCACTCCCTGGCCAGATTCTTGGCTGAATCAAGAAACAGGTTGCCACCAAAGATCAGCCCCGCAAGCGACGCCAGCGCGATGGCCCACAGCAGCACAGGATGCTTGCCGCTGAACTTGCTCTTGGTTTCCTCATCGGCATCGGCTACAGCCTGCTGCGGATTCTTCCCCTTGAGCACTACCACGTAGCACATATACACAAGGAACATGATGAGCAGGAAGATGCCGTCGAGACGCGAGATAGTGTTTTCCTCAATGCCCGGAATCAGCGCATCATTAGCCAGCAACATGAACAGCAAAGCCACAGCAATGCCCACAGGAATGTCACGGCGTCGATTCTCACGTTCAATCATGAATGGCGAGATTGCAGCCGCTACACCCAGAATGAGGAACGTATTGCAGATGTTAGAGCCAACAACGTTTCCCACGGCAACATCACCCACGCCTTGCAGAGCTGAACTCACCGACACAAACAATTCTGGCGCCGAAGTCCCGATGCCAATAATCGTAAGACCTATTATAAAGTTTGATATACGGGCACGTTGAGCAATAGCAACGCTAGAGTCAACCAGCAAATCGGCCGACACAAGCAGCAACCCAAGTCCCGCTATAAGCAGTAAATAATCCATATTCCGTGTAAAATTCTATTTAATTCCACAAAGATACACATTATCTCCCACACCACCAAATCCCACCCCCAAAACCACAATCCCCACCGCCAGCATCCCGTCAGCAAGCCACCCTAAACAAAACCACAGCACCCCCGGAAAACCCGAGAGTGCCATGAGACACCGGAAGTGCCGAAGGAACATCCAAAGGCAATTCTCCCGCAATGACTTAACGCTCAACCATGCGCACTACATGAATACTCACCTCATATAGCAGATATAACGGAACCGTTACTAGAACCAATGACAACAGGTCGGGAGGGGTTATCATCGCTGCAACAAAACCGATAACAATCAATGCGTGTCGACGATAATTACTTAACATTTCAGCGTTAACAATTCCCAACTTGGCCAATACAAAAGCTATTACAGGAAGCTGGAATACAACACCAAGCAACAGTGCTAGTGTTATAAACGTCTCAATATAAGAGTCAAGCGTAATGTTACTCACCACTCTTGCATCTACGCTATAAGTTCCTAAAAATCTAAATGCAATAGGAAATATAACATCAATAGTTCGTTAAAAATTAACATATCGGCTTAGGCGGCTTTACGCTGCCAGCCAAAGAGTTCTTTGACAATCTTACTAATTAAAGTTTGGTTCGGTCGGATACGGGACACGTCAAAAATTCTTTTCGTGTAGTACGAGTTGAACATCAGCGACTTAAATGAAGCCATGGAATATGGCTGCCCATTCTCCTTCATCATAACCTTCGCCACGTTGAGTGCTGAGAAGGAAGCGTTGTAGGAAAAGTCCAGCTGGCGTGTGTGCCTTGCCTGGCAATGAGTGAGTCCTGCGAACTGCTTGGCATCCCGGTAGCAGAACTCAATCTGGAACCTGGACCTGTAAGTCCTGAGCACTTCCTCTCCTGTCATCGTGAGCTTTGTGGAGAAGAAAAGCTTGTGTTTCTTGTTCGGCATTATCCATATCACAAGTCGCACCTTGCGCTTCATAGC
>JAGHSP010000045.1 GCA_018065815.1 Candidatus Sodaliphilus limicaballi
CCCTCCCCTCTCTCCCCCTCCATTCCCCTCTATTCCTCTCTATTCCTCTCTATTCCTCTCTATTCCCCTCTATTCCTCTCTATTCCTCTCTATTCCTCTCTATTCCCCTCTATTCCTCTCAACTCCTCTCCAGTCCTCTCCAGTCCTCTCCAGTCCTCTCCAGTCCTCTCAACTCCTCAAAGAAAAAAACGCCCGGGCAACCAGGCCCGGGCGTCGCAGTTTCTATTGAGTAAATTCAATTACACCAACGCAAACATCACACTCACGCTTGAAGTAAGTTCCTCAAGACCCATGTAGATGCAGCTTGCAAGACCAATGAGGATAATGCCAAGAGCACACAGGATCATGCTTGTGCGCTCACCGCAAGAACTCTTGATAGCTGGCACTGCACACTCGTCCTGACGGATAAACATCGCCTTTACCACCAGCAGGTAGTAGTAGAGCGAGATGATAGTGTTGACAAGCGCGATGAACACGAGCACGTAGATAGCCACGCTGCCCTGCTTGCATGCACCCACGAAGATGAAGAACTTGCTGAAGAATCCTGCGAAGGGAGGAATACCACCCAGCGAGAACATCGCGAGCATCATAGTGAATGCAAGCCAGGGATTGGTCTTGAACAGACCATTGTAGTCGTCGGTTGTCACCTTGCCGGTCTGACGCTCGATAGCAGCAATCACACCAAATGCTGCAAGGTTAGAGAACACGTAAACGAGAACATAGTACATCATCGAAGCCATACCCAGCGTGTTCACTGCAATCACACCCAGCATGATGTAGCCGGCCTGTGAGATTGATGAGTAAGCAAGGAAACGCTTGAGATTGCGCTGGCGCATTGCAAAGAGGTTACCGATGGTGATAGTGAGGATAATGATTGCATAGAGCATCCACTCCCACACCTCGGCGTAAGCCGAGCCAAACACCTGAACCAGGATGATGAGGAACGAATAAGCAGCAGCACCCTTGCTGATTACCGACAGGTAAGATGTCACTGCTGTGGGAGCGCCTTGATATACGTCGGCTGTCCACTGGTGGAAGGGAACGAGCGACAGCTTGAACGCCACACCAGAGATAACGAATGCGATTGCCACGATGAGCAGAGCGCTGTGGTTGTTGATCACTTCCTTGGCAATGCCGTCGAAGTAGAGGGTGCCTGCGATACCATATACAAACGAAATACCCAGCAGGAATATTGCGCTTGAGAAGATTGCTGTGAACACATACTTGGCAGCAGCCTCACGGCTCTCGTAACGGTTCTTTTCGAACGCTGCAAGAGCAGCGATGGGAAGCGAAGCTGTCTCAAGACCGATCACAAAGATCAGGAAGTGACGGCCCGATATCATCAGGAACATGCCGAACAGCGTGAGGAGCAACAACTCGTAGAACTCACCGCGGCGCACGCTCACATATTCGCTATTAGACCACTTGCCTGCCTGAAGCAGCACCAGGAGCATACCCACATTGAGGATGTTCTTCATCGCCCATGTGGTGCCGTTACACTCTATCATCCCGCCAAACAGGCTGCCGCCACAGCTAGTGAGGCAGCTGCAAGCGCAGCAGGGTACAAAGCACAACGCTGTGTATATTGCAAACAGCACGGTAGTGAACACCGGGAGTGCACGCTGACTGCGCTGAGGCATAAAAACGTCATAGATAAACACTAGCAAGAACACTACCAGCAGGCCAAGCTCTTGCGGCATCTGTATAAATTGAGAATAATCCATATCTGTATTATCAAGTTTTTATAGTTCCACGCTTCAATTACATGAACACCTTAAGGGCATCAACAACGGGAGCAAAGCTGTCATAAATGATGTTGATGAAGAAATTGGGGAAGCAACCGATTGCTGCCACACACACCATGAGAACGGCGGTTGACAGACGCTCCTCCCAACTTGCGTCGGTGAGTTCGCGGTGATGTTCATTCTGAACAGCGCCAAAGAGCAGCTTACCCACAACACGCAGGATGTAAACCGCAGTGATGACGATAGAGCTTGCACCTGCAATGGTGAGAACGCGGTGGAACATGTCGCCATGCTGGAATGAACCGATGAAGATTGTCATCTCGGCTGCAAAACCGCTGAGGCCGGGAAGACCGAGCGATGCAAGACCTGCGATCACATAACCCACGCCCAGGTAAGGCATGATGTGCATCATACCGCCCATCTCGCGGATGTCGCGAGTGTGGGTGCGGCCATAGATCATACCAATCAAGGCAAAGAACAACGCTGTCATCAGACCGTGCGAGAGCATCTGCATCACGGCACCGGTCATCGCTGTCTGGTTAAACATGAGGATGGCGAAGAGCACCATGCCGCAGTGGCTCACCGATGAATAAGCATTGATATACTTGAGGTCGGTCTGAACACATGCGCTGAATGCACCATACACGATGCTGATGCCGGTGAGGGTAAGGAAAATCCAACCCAGCTCGCTAGCAGCGTAGGGCATCAGGTAGATGGCGATGCGGAAGCAACCGTAACCACCAAGTTTCATCAACACGCCGGCATGAAGCATCGACACTGCTGTGGGGGCACTTGCGTGACCGTCGGGCGACCATGTATGGAAGGGGAACATTGCACCCAGCACACCGAATCCCACGAATGCCATGGGGAACAGATACAGCTGCCAGTCGTGGGGCACTGCATTGTTCTTGGCAATCTCGAGCAGGTTCATTGTCAAGTGACCGTCGGTTGACGAATGGAAATAGATGCCTATGAGCGCAAGCATCAGGAATGCCGAGCCGCCCATGAGCATGAGCGTGAGCTTCATTGCGCTGTAGTTCTTGTTGCCGCTGCCCCACACACCGATGAGAAGGTACATGGGAATGAGAGCGACCTCATAGAACATGAACATTGTGAACAGGTCGATTGAGATGAAGAAACCGAATACACCTATCGACAGCAGGAAGAACCACAGGAAGAACTGCTTGGGCAGCGGATTGATCTTCCATGAAGCGAACACTCCTGCAAAGACGATGAATGCCGAGAGGAGAATCATCACTACCGACACACCATCAACACCCAGTGCGAGGTTGATGTTGAGGGGAGCATACCAAGATATACTGCTCTGCAACAGCATCTCGCTGGTGTCGCCAGCACCACGCGCCTGCAGGAACAGGTAAACCAGATAAGAAGCCAGTGCCACTAGCACGCTTGCGCCTGTAACCGCAACGGCTCTGATTGCCTTGATACCCTTGTTATTGCACAGTGCCAAGCCCAGCAACGTGAGCAGCGGTACTATGACGAAATAAATCAATATATTATCAAATATCTGCATAATCTTCTAGAATTTTAGCCGTTGGACATTACATTAACACACACACGATGCTCACAACAGCGATGAGCAATGCACCCATGATGTAAACATATACATAACTCTGAATGCTGCCACTCTGCATGCGGCGCACGCCATAAGCAGCGCGGTTGGTCACGTCGGCAAGCATGTTCATGAAACCATCGATAAACTTGCGGTCAAACCATGCGATGGGAACACATATAGCCTTGAAGATTACCTTGTGGGTAATGAACTGATAGAGCTCGTCCATGTAGAAACGGTGGTAAGCCGCTGTCCACAGGCCGTTCATCGAGTTCTTCATCTTGCTGGGGAGAGGATTCTCCTTGAAATACATTACATAAGCAAGACCTATGCCCACACATGCGATTGCTACGCTCGAACCAGCAACCACCCAGTTGAGCTGTGTGTGCAGCTCCTTGCCATCCCAAGTCACGAGGTCGTGCATAGGAACGAAACCGGCAACTATCGACACTACCGAGAGAATAATCAAGGGAAGTGTCATCGTCCACACCTGGTCGGCAGGCTTGTGCTCGGTGTGCACTTTGTGCTCTTTCCAGTGGAAGATGAGGAAATAGATGCGGAACATGTAGAAGGCGGTCATACCTGCAACAGCCGACATCCAAAGACCCCAGCCGAGGCCTTTCTCGTAGCATGCCACGAGAATCTCGTCCTTACTCCAGAATCCTGCGAAAGGAGGAATGCCGGCAATGGCAAGACAGCCAATGAGGAATGCAAAGCTAGTGATGGGCATGTACTTGTGCAAGCCGTGCATGTCCTTGTTCTCGTTGCTGTGCACTGCATGGATGATAGCACCGGCACACAAGAAGAGCAACGCCTTGAACATCGCGTGAGTGAACAAGTGGAACATTGATGCCATGTAACCCAGGCCATAACCCTCGTGAATCTCGATGAGACCGTTGTCGGCCGAGCTAACGGCGAGTGAGGTCATCATGAACGCAATTTGAGAGATGGTTGAGAACGCAAGCGCACGCTTGATGTCGCTCTGCACACATGCGATAGCCGCTGCGTAGAATGCAGTGAACGCACCCACAACACAGATGATGTCCATCGCGCCCTGCTCAATCACATAGAGGGGGAACAGACGTGCCACCAGGAACACACCAGCCACAACCATGGTAGCGGCGTGAATCAGGGCCGACACGGGGGTGGGACCTTCCATCGCATCGGGAAGCCAGATGTGCAAAGGATACATCGCACTCTTACCAGCACCGCCGATGAAGATGAATGTCAACGCCCATGCCATTACCGAGCAACCCATGAAGGTCTGCGCGCCTGCACTGCCTATGGCAGCTTTTGCCGCATCCATGCTGTCGGTCATTCCCACCATGCCATTCTGGTTGAAGAAGTCGAATGTGCCGGTGTAATAGCTCAAGATCATGATACCCAGCAGGAAGAACAAGTCGGCAAGGCGGGTAACGATGAACGCCTTCTTTGATGCATGGATTGCCGCGGGTGAATGGAAATAAAAACCGATGAGAAGGTAAGATGATACACCCACCATCTCAAAGAAGATGAAAATCTGGAACAAGTTAGTGGCTACGACCAGGCCCAGCATTGAGAATGTGAACAACGCGAGGTCGGCATAGAAACGCTGGAAACCCTTCTCGGGGTTGCCGTGGTGGTCACTCATGTAACCCAAACTGTAAAGATGCACCATGAGCGAGATAGTAGTGATCACTACCAGCATCATCGCTGCAATGGGGTCTAAGGCGATACCCATGCGGGCAACAAGTGTCGGGGTAAAAGCCAACCAGTCGGGGTTCCACACGATCACTGCCTGGCGGACGCCCTCGGCAGTAACCTGACCGTCACCAGTGCCGAAGAAATAGGTGAAGGCAACGCCATAGGCCAGCACAGTAGTCACCAGCATGCCCAGCACTCCCAGCACACCAGTGAGTTTTCTGCTCATTTTCACGCCTGCCAGTCCCAAGAAGAAGAACATGAACAGGGGAATTGCAACAACTGCTATACTTAAATTAAGTGGCATAATCTTTTAGAATTTCAATTTATTGATTTCAGTGATGTCCACATTCTTCAACGCACGGAACACATTGATGATGATAGCCAGGGCAAGCGCAGTCTCGGCGGCAGCGATGGCTATGGCAAACAGCGTGAAGAACATACCCTCGTTTGACAGGGGGAACAAATAACGGTTAAACACAACGAAGTTGATATCCACCGAGTTGAGCATCAACTCCAGCGATATCATGATCGCAATCATATTCTTGCGGGTGAGAAACCCATAGACACCGCAGCCAAACATGATGAGGCTGGGCACCAGATACATTAACAAAGTCAAGTCCATAGTCTTAATCTCTCCTTTCTTTATTAACGGCGACGGGCTATTACGACACCACCTATGATACATGCCAGCAAGAGCACACTCACTGCCTCGAACGGCAGCAAGTAGCCATACTTGTCAGAGCTCAGCAGGAAATTACCTATCTGCGCAATGTCGAGCGACTTGGTCTCCTCGAGCAACTTTGTGCAGAAGCCCTCTTGGCTAAACAATGCATAACCGCAAGCACCCACTCCAAGCAACGACGCGCTCAGGCCTAGCCAGCGACGGTGAGTTGCAATGGCGTCAGACTTCTCGCCAGGCTTGTGGGTAAGCAGAATTGAAAACACAAACAGCACTACGATGCCACCGGCATACACTGCAATCTGTACTGCGCCCAGGAACTCATAGTCCAGCTGGAAATACAGCAACGCAGTTGCAAAAAGGACAAACAGCAGATAAGTTGCCGAACGCAAAATCTTGCGGGTTGTGACAGTAAGTACCGAAAATACGATAATTGCAAGAGCAATTACGAAATACATGATAATATTTCCTACTTCCATCTTTATTGATTTTCTTTATTTTCGTTAGTAGCAGTAGCAGCGGGCGCAGCAGGCTTCTCCTCGCTGGCCTTGGGCTGTGCGGGGGCAGGTGCTGCCGCGGGAACTGGCTCATCCTTCTCAGGGAGATAGTTCAACTGCTTCACCAGCGACTCGCGTGTGAACACAGCTTGCTCAAAATCGTTGCTAAACTCAATAGCGCTTGTAGGACAAGATGTCGCACACAGGCCGCAGAAGGTGCAGCTGCCCAGGTCATAGACATACTTGTCAAGTTTCATTTTCTTCTTCCCGTTGGGCAGATCAACCATGCGCGTGGTTATCTTTATGGTGCCATTGGGACAGTTGCGCTCGCATGACTTACATGCAATACATTTGTGGTTGCCCTGCTCGTCATAGATAAACTGCAGGGTGGCTCTAAACCTGTCAGGGATCTTGAGCGTTGCCCTGTTTTCAGGGTACTGCTCGGTCACCTTAGGAGTCAAGAGTTCCTTACCAGTAACTTCCATGCCTTTTATCAGGCTGTGCATGCCTTTAAAAAGACCTACGAAATACTCCTTAACGTTCATAAGTAAGTTTAATAGTCAATATCTGTTTTTATTTAATTTTCTAATCCAGTGGCGGGATACTGACGCATAGCCTTGTGGCTCATGCCGGTCCCGCTGGTGCGTCTAGTTAACGCTTCACCTGGCCTCCCAGGATGTCAAGCAGCTCGGTGGTGATGCCCTGCTGGCGCAGCTTGTTGTACTCGAGGTTCAAAGCCTCCAGCAGCTCGCCGGCGTTGTCGCTTGCCGTCTGCATCGCCATCACGCGGGCCGACTGCTCGCTGGCGCTGCTCTCTGTGAACACCTCTTGCACCATGGCGCGCACATGAAGCGGCAGCACGCTGTTGAAGATAGTGGCAGCATCGGGCTCAAAGAGGCACATGCTGTTGGCAGCTCCGGCATCAACGCCCTCCGACAGGCTCTCATATCTCACAGGAAGCAACTGCTCGCGCATGAACACCTGCTTGCTGGTCGACTTGAAGTGCATGTAGAGCAACTCCACGCAGTCAAAGTCCTTGTTGAGGAAACGGGTCTTGAGCATGTCGGTGAAGTCATGCAGGTCGTCGCTTCCGCTGCGGGTGTTGACGTTGCAAGTCTCCACGTCAAGGTCTTCCGACTTGATTTTGAGCGATGCCTTGGTGAGTTTCTTGCCCACTGGCACGATTGTCACCTTCACTCCCTCGCCATATTGCTTGCGCACATCGTCGATAGTGGCAAGCAACTGCTTGAATATGTTAATATTGAAAGCTCCGCACAGTCCGTCATCGCTACCGAACACCACCAGTGCCACGCTCTTCACATCACGCTCGGTGATGAGAGGTGAGTTAAATTCCTGGTCTGTTACCAGCAAGTGGCTTATCACGTGCTGCACCATGTCGCGATAGGGCGACAGGCGCTGCAACTGGGTTGTAGCCTTGCGCATCTTGGCCGATGAAATCATCTTCATCGCGCTGGTTGTCTTTTGGGTCGAAGCGACCGAGCCTATGCGGCTCTTGAGTTCTCTTAATGTTGACATATCAGGTAGATATACATCAAATTATTGTTTAAAGTGTGTCCCGCAGGCGACTAGGCCCTCTGGTCCACTACCCTGTCGCCCCCTGCGTGCCCGGCATGAGCTAGGCACGCAGTAGCGAGGGTTATCTATCGGCAGGCTCTGTTTCTCAAGCCCGCCTAAAAGTTTTATCAATACTTACCGGCAATAGCCTGTGCAGCAGCACGTATCTTGTCGGTAACGTCGTCGTCGATCTTGCCTGAGCGCAGCACGTCGAGCACGTCATGCTGGTGCTTAGCGCGCAAGTACTGGATAAACAGTTTCTCAAACTCGGCGACACTCTCGATGGGCACCTTCTGCAGCAGTCCGTTCACACCGCAGTAGATGATTGCAACCTGTTCCTCTACCAGCATGGGCTCATACTGTGCCTGCACGAGCAGACGCTCGTTCTTGCGGCCGGTGTCGATGGTGCGGGCAGTCACGGGATCGATGTCGCCACCAAACTTGGTGAACGCCTCGAGCTCACGGTACTGAGCCTGCGCTATCTTGAGAGTACCTGCAACCTTCTTCATACACTTGATCTGTGCGTTACCGCCCACACGAGACACCGAGATACCCACGTTCACAGCAGGACGCACACCTGCGTTGAACAGTGCGCTCTCCAGATAAATCTGGCCGTCGGTGATTGAAATCACGTTTGTGGGGATATAAGCACTCACGTCGCCGGCCTGGGTCTCAATGATGGGAAGTGCAGTGAGCGAACCGCCACCCTTCACAATGGGTTTCAACGCTGCGGGGAGGTCGTTCATCACTGATGCCACATCCTGGTTGTCATTGATCTTGGCGGCACGCTCGAGCAAGCGGCTGTGCAGATAGAAGATATCACCGGGATAAGCCTCACGGCCCGAGGGACGCTTGAGGATAAGTGAGATCTCACGATAAGCAACAGCGTGCTTCGACAAGTCGTCGTAGATCACGAGGGCATCGCGGCCGGTGTCGCGGAAATACTCACCGATGGCAGCACCTGCAAAGGGGGCGTAGTAGCGCATTGAAGCCGAGTCGGCTGCTGTTGCGGCAACAACTACGGTGTAAGGCATTGCGCCCTGTTCAGTGAGTTTGTTTACAAGTGCAGCTACGGTAGATGCCTTCTGGCCGATAGCCACATAGATGCAATACACGGGCTTGCCTGCCTCGTAGTTAGCCTTCTGGTTGATGATTGTATCGATTGCAATAGCAGTCTTACCAATCTGGCGGTCTCCGATGATGAGCTCACGCTGTCCGCGGCCGATGGGAATCATCGAGTCAATAGCCTTGAGACCAGTCTGCAAGGGCTGGTTCACGGGCTGGCGGAAGATAACGCCGGGAGCCTTGCGCTCCAAGGGCAGACGCAGGCGCTCGCCTTCAATGTTGCCACGGCCGTCGATAGGCTCGGCAAGGACATTGACAACGCGGCCCAGCAGACCTTCACCCACCTGGATTGAAGCAATCTCGCCTGTGCGCTTCACCTTCATATTCTCAGCGATTGAATCCACTTCGTTGAGCAGAATCACACCCACATCGCTCTCCTCGAGGTTCATGGCAACGCCTGTCACGCCGTTCTCGAATTCCACGAGCTCGTTAGCCTCCACGTTGTCAAGGCCATACACGTGAGCCACACCGTCACCCACCTCAAGCACGGTGCCCACTTCTTCAAATGACACGCTGCGCTCGATGTCGCTGAGTTGTTGTTTTAAAATATCACTAATTTCGCTTGGGTTTATCATCTCGCTTTAACTTAGGAGTTTTAAACGCAAATTCTTTAATTCATTCTTCACCGATGCGTCGAGAAGCACATCACCCACCTGCACGGTGAAACCGCCTATCAGGTCGGGGTTTATCTCCGAGACCACTTCAAATGTGTAGCCCTGAAGCTGCTTCTTCACCACATCAATGATTGCTTGCATCTCTTTCTCGGGCAGCTGGGCAGCCGTGGTAACGATAACCTCGGCTATGTTGTGCTTCTCGCGATAGAGTGCAACATAGGATAGAGCGATCTTACGCAAAAATTCGGCACGGTTGTTCCTAATAATCAGCATTATGAATTTCTCGAGCGAACTTCCGGGCTTGGCACCGGCAGCAAGCAGCATCACGCGACCCTTGTCCTCATTGGCGATATAAGGGTTGCGCATCACACGCTTGAGTTCGTCGATAGCCGTGTTGCGACCGCTCAGAGCACGCATCTGCTCGTAGATCTCGTCGCATTCTCCTGTCTCTATCGATAACTTATAGAGCGCCTTGGCATATCGGCTGGGGATAAGTCCGTCATTCATAATGCGTTAATTTTTAGTCTCAACCTCATTCAAATATTTCTCGACCAGTTCTTGCTGGGCTTTGTCATTGCTCACATTAGAGCGCAACACTTTCTCTGCGATTTGAAGTGCGATTTCGCTCACCTCTTGGCGCAGTTGTTTCTCGCTCTCTTTGCGAGCCTGCTCTATTGACAGCTGGGCAGCTTCGGCCACCTTCTTTGCCTCTACGGTCGCTTCACCGCGGGCGTCTGAGATGATCTGGTTGCGCATCTTGTTTGCGTCGCGCAAGATATCGGCCTGCTGCGAACGTGCCTCAGCAACTAACTTGTCGGCTTCGGCCTTGGCATTGTCCAGCTGTGACTTTGCCTCCTGGGCATAAGCCACACCCTTGTCGATCAAGTCGGCACGCTCTTCCATCGATTTGATGATGAATGGCCACGCCCACTTGGCCAGGATGAAATAGAGGCACAAGAATGCCACAAACATCCAGAAGACCAGACCAAATTCAAGTTTGAATAGTTCCATAAAGCAGAATTACGCCTTGAAAACTGAATTATTGGATAAAGATAGCAAGGAAGCAAACGATCAGTGCCACGAATGCTACACCCTCGATAAGAGCGGCAATCACGATCATGTTACTACGGATGTCACCTGCTGATTCGGGCTGGCGAGCGATTGACTCCATTGCCGAAGCACCAATTTTACCAATACCGATACCTGCTGCGATTGCTGCAATACCTGCACCCAGAGCTGCGCCAACGTTGGCCATAGCGTCTGCTAAAATCATTCCTAACATAG
>JAGHSP010000287.1 GCA_018065815.1 Candidatus Sodaliphilus limicaballi
ACTATGAACAAATTTTTCCCACATATTATAATAGTAGTGGTTTTGATGTTCACAGCATTATCTTCATCGGCACAGTACTACGGACAATATGAAGCCCCTAATGCTATGAATTTTCTGCCTACTTATCCTGAATACCAAAGTACGCGTTTCTCGCTAGACACAAAACAATATTTCTATGGCAAGGAAGTGAAACGCAACGATCCTGTACGCGGTCCCTTAATAAAGTCGGACTCTCCCTATGGAGTAGAGAATTTAGCGAGTATTTACTCCCATTATTTAGGCATAGAAATATCGTATAGAGATATGCCTCAATTATGGACTTTGCTTAGGATAGCTTATACTACAGCTGGTTATGGAGCTGACATTAAAAAGAGAATACTGCGTACACGCCCGTGCGTGAAATACAATGAGGCTCCCTACTCTTTAACAGAGACACTGTCAGAGTTGAAAAAATCGTATTCCTACCCATCGGCCCACACTGTGGTGTCATGGGCTGACGGAATGATAATGGCAGCTATGACGCCACATATCCAAGACAGCATTCTTGAGCGTTCATTTGACTATGGACAAAGCCGCGTTTACGGAGGCATGCACTGGCAGAGCGACGTGACTGATGCACGCTACATAGCAAGCGCAAGCGTGGCACACATGCTCAACAAGCAAGAATTCAAGGATGCTCTTACAAGAACTCGCAAAGAGATGAACAAGATAATGTCAGATTCCCTGAACATACCGGAACCCGACTATGATGCAGAGAACTACTATGACGTGGATCACCTGCCTAATCCTCTGATATATATCCCTAAACCCGAGCCTCTTGACAGCGCAACCGTGGAACTCGCCTATGACATGTCACAATATGTGTGGGGCAAAAGCATACGCACCACCGACCGAGGCATTAAGGCCAAGTTTGACATAAGCAGAGACTTTGACGTGCTGGTCAAAGAGTTTGCCCATGTAATAGGCAAGGAAATCAGCGAAACCCACAATCCGTCAATCTATAATCTGGTGAAGATGATTGTGACAAACGCTGAATTAGGGTGCAAGAAAGCCCAGGACGAGTACCAACGCACTAGTCCCTTTGTTTTCTTTAATGATGAAGCGTTCACATTTGAAAACAGCGACTACCTGAAACACGAAGGTTCGTTCCCGTCAGTTAGTTCAGCCAAGGCGTGGGCGGCAGCATTGGCAATGGTTGCCATTGAGCCCGAGAAACAAGACACATTGCTCAAAGTGGGATACGAGCTAGGAGAAAGCGCTGTGATCGCAGGCATAAACTGGCAAAGCGACGTTGATGCAGGCCGACTGGTGGCAAGCGCAGTCCTGGCGCGTTGCATGTCAAACCCCAACTTTATTGCTATGCTAGAAACAGCACAAGAAGAATATGCCGACGACACTAGACACATCGTTACCGACCAAGAAGATATCACGCAGGACAAGGCGCCCGAACAGAAAAACCCGTTCTACACCCTCGACGGGCGGCTTGCGAACAAAGACTCTAAAGGAATACTGGTATCGAAAAACAAGAAAGTGCTGAAATAGAATCAGTCGGCCTTGACAAGTCTCATCTCGCACGCCTTGCAATCGCACATGACTTCAAGCATCACATCATTGCCTCGCAAAAACAACTTGCGGGGCAATTTTCTTGAATCGGGATCCATGCGGCAAGCACCTAGCTCGCGACGAATGCAGTAGCGAGTGTGCATCAATACCGGCTTGCCCTGCAACGCGTCACACCCGTCCAAGCATGGTGTTTCAAGAGCAGGGACTATGGACTGGGCACCGTGGTCGCGGTATAACGATGCCGACAAATTATTAGCCACATTATCGGCATGATTGAGTTCACTGCACGGCACTACTGCACCAAGGTTCTCCTTGCGGCGCAGTTCACGCACATGCTTCAAGGCATTAGCCCTGTCGAGAAGCGCGACAGACTCACGGCGCAACTGTGCCAATATCGAAACAGGAATGAACTTCTCCCCCACTTCGCTCACGCAACTGCGCACATAGTATATTGTGTCGCCCAACTTGCCGAGGATTTCCTGCTGACGGCTGCCCTGCCCCTGACGAGCATCATCAAGACTACCGACCGTCATCGAATGAACCACCGAATTGCCACGTTCGTCGCTTATCTTCAAAACCAAAGCCCCAGCAGCAGAATACAGATTCATATCAACGGCAATGCGGCGCTCGGCCGACGGACGCGACAAAGCGTCGTCAAAAGCCTTGTCGGCAGTGCGAAACAATTTAGTGCCAGGTTTTATCGCAACCGGCTCGCGCAAGATGAGATTCTGTCCTTTTGCCACATTAACCCTCATGCCACGAAACTCGTCATGGTCGTCATAGTAACTCAACCCGTCGCCATTGACAAACACGTAAGGCGAAGCCACTTCTATCGACTTGCCCCTGCAAGCGACAACTGTCCCGACAGGCTGCCCCTGCGATTTAGGCGAGTCAAGGCATGCCATGCGCGAAGCCTTGCTTCGGCCGTCAATAAAATAATTAGTGAAAGAGCGATTAAACGAGCGATAGACATCAGGAGTAAATGTCAAATGACTTGTTCCATGCGACAAACGGCGATAGCGTCCTTCACTTGACGCGATATGCCCATCTATCAACTGCCTGTAATGAGCCACCACATTTTTCACATAAGAGACATCCTTTAAACGGCCTTCGATCTTGAACGAAGAAACGCCAGCCTCGAGCATATCGCCCAAGCGGCGTGACTGATTCAAATCACGCAACGACAGCAAGTGCTTCGCCTCGACAAGCACATTGCCGCGATCGTCAACAAGATCATAGGGCAAACGGCACATCTGGGCACACTGCCCGCGATTGGCGCTGCGGCCTTTCACAGCCTGACTCAACGCACATCGTCCGCTGTAGCTCACGCACAACGCCCCGTGCACAAAGGCTTCGAGAGGGACTTTAACAACGCTGCTGATTGCACTAATTTCTTTGAGCGAAAGTTCACGTGCCATCACCAGTTGCGAGAATCCTAGCTCTTGCAAGAACTTTGCCTTGTCGGGCGTGCGAATGTCGCATTGTGTGCTTGCATGCAGCGCGATGGGCGGGATGTCAAGGCGCAGCAATCCCAGATCTTGCACAATGAGGGCATCTACCTGAACAGCATAGAGATCCTTAACGAGGCGTTCCACGCTGGCAAGTTCATCATCATACACAATGGTGTTGACTGTGGCATATACCCTAGCGCCAAACTTATGGGCATAGTCGCACACACGACCTATGTCGCCCACCGAGTTTCCTGCCATAGCCCTAGCGCCAAAACGCTCGGGACCCATATAAACAGCATCAGCGCCATGGTTGATAGCCTCAATAGCCACTTCGGCATCACGTGCCGGAGCAAGCAGTTCTATGTAGCGTGGTTTGCGATTCATAGTGCAAAATTACATTTATTTGGTCTCAAGGGCAAGAAAAAAAGCAAATAATGCACGATTTGATGCAAATATCACAAAATTTAATGTTGAAAAATCATAAAAAACGCCACAATGGTTTGTTATGTGTGGAATAATGAGTAAATTTGCAAGTTGAAACCACAAAGGTAGAATATGAAAAAGAAATTTCTATTAGTCATGGGCGCAACCTTGATGCTCACATCATGCGGTGAATACAACAAGGTTTTGAAGAGCAACGACTATAACTATAAATATGAATATGCAAAGCGCTCGTTTGAGGAGAAGCGCTACACGCAGGCATATACAATACTCGAAGACCTTGTGACCGTGTTCAAGGGCACCGACAAGGCCGAGGAATCATTATATCTGCTCGGATTGAGTTACTACGAGAACAAGGACTATGCCAATTCGGGGTCATATTTCAAGAACTACTACCAGCATTATCCCAAGGGGCAATATGCTGAACTGGCTCGTTTTTACACCGGTTATGGCTACTACATCGATTCACCCGACCCGCAGCTCGACCAGAGCGAGACAGTGAAAGCCATCGAAGAACTGCAGGCATTCCTCGACTTCTTCCCCAAGAGCGACAAAGTCTCAATTGCGCAGAACTGTATCTTCGAGTTGCAAGACAAACTTGTGCTCAAAGAGCTTGAAAATGCACAGCTATATTATAACCTGGGCAACTATATGGGTAACAACTATGAGAGCGCAGTGATTACCGCAAAGAACGCAATCAAGGAATACCCTTACACCAAATATAAGGAACAACTTGAGATGCTCGTTCTCAAATCGCGCTATCGCGAGGCAGTGGAGAGCGTTGAGGAGAAGAAAGAAGAGCGCATGCGCACCGTCATCGACGAGTACTATGCATTCATCAACGACTACCCCGACAGCAACGACCGCAAAGAGGCCGACAACATCTTCAAGGTGGCCAATAAGTTTATCAACGGAAAATAAAAAATAACGCTAACATATTTTAGACAAGATGGATTACAAGAAAACAAACGCACCTCTCACAACCACAGTGCACGACCTCATCGAGCTCGCCGAGCAAACTGGCAACATCTATGAAACCGTGTGCGTGATTAGCAAACGTGCCAATCAGATTGCAGCCGAGATGAAGCATGACCTCGAGAAGAAACTCCAGGAGTTTGCTTCAATGAACGACAACCTTGAGGAAATCTCGGAAAACCGTGAGCAGATCGAAATCTCACGCTACTACGAGAAGCTTCCCAAGCCCACACTCATTGCAACACAAGAGTACATGGAAGAGAAACTCGCCTTCCGCAACGTAGCAAAAGAAAAAGAGGAATTCTAAATCCTCGCTTGAATACGAACTAAAAAACACTTGCCTCGTTAGTGAGAAGCAAGTGTTTTTTTTGTTACGGCAGTCCAGTCCTTTTACAGGATCAGCGGATTTTACTGGCTGGGGTAAGGAACCACAAAAGAAGCATGCCTTTAGGTATGGGAAGAAAAGAGAATCGCTATTCCGTACCTAAAGGCACGGACAATTCTTATCAACATCTTTTACAGCCATGTAGGCGTACCCATGGCACGCCTGCATGGCTGCCTACCATATCACCATCCCTGGCGGGATGTTGCACCTATTCTCCCATTCTTTTCTTGCCTCACCAACAGAAAATCCGCTAATCTCATTCACATTGCTGCTTAACGAACGACGAAAAAGGCAGGTTGCCGAAACATCGGTACCTGCCTTGTGGTTATTAAAAGTTAAGCAATCTTTTCTGGATATTAGATAACGCCTTGGCCCATCATAGCCTTGGCCACCTTCATGAAACCAGCGATGTTAGCACCCTTCATGTAGTTCATGTAGCCATCTTCCTCCTTGCCATACTCGCAGCACTGTGCGTAGATGTCGTTCATGATCTGGTGCAGTTTCTCGTCAACCTCGGCCTCGCTCCAGTAGATGTGTTGAGCGTTTTGGGTCATTTCAAGACCTGAAACAGCAACACCACCAGCGTTAACAGCCTTACCGGGAGCGTAAACCATCTTGTTCTCAAGGAACAGGTGGATAGCCTCTTCGTGGCAGCCCATGTTAGAAACCTCAGCGATGAGCATAACCTTGTTGTCGCGCATCATTTCAGCGTCGGCAAGGCGCACCTCGTTCTGGGTAGCGCAAGGCATGCAGATGTCAACCTTCTGTTCCCAAGGCTTGCGGCCTGCAAAGAACTGAGCATTGGGGAACTTCTCGGCATAAGGAGCAACAACATCGTTACCGCTTGAACGGAGCTCAAGCATGAACTCGATCTTCTCAGGAGTGTTGATGCCATCGGGATCATATACATAGCCGTCGGGGCCAGAGATAGTAACAACCTTAGCACCAAGTTGAGTAGCCTTAGTCACAGCACCCCAAGCAACGTTACCGAAGCCAGATACAGCAACTGTCTTGCCCTCGAATGTAGTGCCGAGGTCCTTGAGCATGTTCTCAACATAGTAGCAAGCACCGAAACCGGTAGCCTCAGGGCGGATGCGTGAACCACCGAACTCAAAACCCTTGCCAGTGAGAGTACCTGTGCACTCACGAGTGAGCTTCTTGTACATGCCATAGAGGTAACCAACCTCGCGGCCGCCAACGCCGATGTCACCAGCGGGAACATCCATGTCGGGACCGATGTTGCGCCACAGTTCAATCATGAAAGCCTGGCAGAAACGCATGATTTCAGCGTCACTCTTACCCTTGGGGCTGAAGTCTGAACCACCCTTAGCACCACCCATGGGGAGAGTAGTGAGAGCGTTCTTGAAAGTCTGCTCGAAACCGAGGAACTTCAAAATAGAGGGAGTAACCGATGCGTGGAAACGAAGGCCACCCTTATACGGACCAATCGCATTGTTGAACTGGATGCGATAGCCGATGTTAGTCTGAACGTCACCGTTGTCGTCAACCCAAGTCACACGGAAAGTGAAGATGCGGTCGGGCTCAACCATGCGCTCGATAATCTTTGCTTTTTCAAATTCAGGATGTTTGTTGTACTCGTCCTGCACTGTGAGCAGAACCTCGCGCACTGCCTGCAAGTACTCGTTCTCGCGGGGGTGCTTTGCTTCAAGATTTGTTAAAATTTGATTAACGT
>JAGHSP010000376.1 GCA_018065815.1 Candidatus Sodaliphilus limicaballi
GTTAAGCGTGATAGATATCACCTTCTGCTCGGGGCGTGTGGTGGTGAACACTGTGAGAGTGCCGGTGCTCATGGGAACACCCTCCATCCTGCCATCGGCAAGCACGTCAACATCAATCTTGGTCACAGGAGTGCCTTGCTCGTTATAGAACATGAGCACGCCCTGGTAAGGCAAGAACTCGTAGGTAGCGGCCTCGGGATAATTGGTAGTGCCGTCGGCGTTGAGGGTGAAGAAATCACTCTTGGTCTTGTACCAAGTGCCTGCAACGAGACTATTGTCAATCTTATAGGCGTCGTCACCGGGGGTTGCACCGTCCTTCAAATCCTGGGCATTGATTGACAATGCGCTCATTACTACCGACAACGCGATAAATATAATCTTTTTCATTATTTATCTCTATTTTAGAAGTTACACATTATTATATTATTTAGCACGCACGGCACGCACGCTCTGGCCAACGGAACGGCTTGTTAACTCAAAATACACGATGCCTGAGTCATCGAATTCCAAAGAACTTCCCCTCAAACTTGAAAGTCCAAGGTCTCGCGTCCAGTAACTACCGTCATAACCCTCATTAGAAAGTTTCGAGTCATAACGACTACCCGCAGCGGGCAGGAATATAGATTTGCCGTTGCTCTTGCTTGTTATCTTGCGGCCGCTCACGCCATTCACGGTCACCCACTCGGTGGTAGTGTATCTGCTATCCTTGAGTTCATAAATCTGGTTGGTGGTGGGCATGCACCACTCATCGCCCCAGTTGGCTGTAGCAGCATCATCCTCGGGAAGAAGCCGTGAAAGGTCCTTGTAGGTCACTCCGTCGACAACAGTGCCCACATAGACATTGTCCTTATACCATACTCCATCAAGAATATGATCGGCCACAGTGTACTTGGTCACATATTTTTCGTTAGAGTGCCCCGGAGTCATCCACTTGTAGTTTTTCCAGTTGAAAGTGTGACTCTCGCCCTTGGCATATCCACGGGTTTCGCCCCATGCAAAGTAGAGGCCGCTTTCGGTTGCCGCATTAGCGCCCACATTCCATGCAGCCCACAGCGTGCCGCTGGGGAGGTCAAGGTCAACATACTCGCGACCGTTGGCATCGGTTCCCGAGAGGTCCTTGGGATTAACATTGATTTTGCATGTAGCCTTCACGCCGCTGCCGTCGGTAGCGCGGCATGTGATTGTAGCGGTACCCACGCCCACTGCGACAGCTGTGCGTCCCTGCATGCGGACAACGCTCTCGTCGCTGCTCTCATAGGTCACAACACGGTTGTCGGCAGTAGTGGGCATAACAATAGCGAGAACGGGCATTTCCTGTCCCAGCTGCAACGACAATGTACTGAGGACAAACTGGATAGAAGTTACCTGCTGCTTGGGCTGGGTAGTAGTGAGGATGGTAAGGACGCCAGTCTCCATGGGTATGCACAGCATGTAGCCTTCGTTAAGAAGAGATACATTTATCTTGCTGACGGGCTTGTCCTGCTCGTTGTAGAACATTATCACACCCTGGTAGGGAAGGAACTTGTAGGTAGCAGCGCCGTTATAGTCGGTAGTGCCATCGGCATTGAGTGTGAAGAAATCACTCTTTGTCTTGTACCATGTGCCCACGACCTTACTGTTGTCAATCATGTAAGGATTACCCACACCTTCCAAATATTTGTAAGAGCTTAATCCAAGAATGGTATTGATAATCCCATTGGCATCGGTAACGTCGATAGTGCCGTCGTCGTTCATGTCGCCCTTAATTATCTGGGCATTGATTGAAAACATGCCAAGTGCAATGGATAATACAAAAAATATAATCTTTTTCATAACTTACTCATTTGTATTTAATAC
>JAGHSP010000064.1 GCA_018065815.1 Candidatus Sodaliphilus limicaballi
CCCGCCCGCCTCCGCCCACCGGTTCCGATGCAAAGTGCCCACCCCGCCGGCATTTACCATCTGGGGGCAAATCTCACTTCCCCCCTGGCGGCAAATATCATTTCCCAGCGGGGGGAAATATCATTTACCGTCTGGGGAAATATCTTTTACCATCGGGGGGAAATATCATTTATTCAAGTTTCGCTTGTTTATGTAATTGTTGCAAATTTGTTGTCCGTCAGGACAATATCTGAATAACCCCCACCGCCGAACGTAGTGGCGGTGGGGGAAAGAAATGCAAGAAGCACTGCGTCCAGCAGGACGCTAATCGGAACAAAATGGTGATACTGAAATGGTTTTACATCCGAAACTTAAATCTTTTACCATCTGGGGAAATATGGTGATCACTTCTTTCAGATTGCTCTGATCTAGCTGAAAAAGAAATTATTCTAATTATTTTATTTTCTTTCAGTTATTACTAAATTTGCGTTGTCAGATCCGTGCGGGGGGTGGCCGCAAGAAAGTTATTGGTGGCTGTCGCCAGTTATTAATAATTGTTGTAAAAAATATTTTTTATTGCTTTGGTGTAGTTTTTTGTAGTACCTTTGTGTCCAATTAGTGACTGTGAGAATTAGATTGATAATAACTAATAAAAATAATAATGAAAAAAATTATCAAATTGAAGTCCTTATTTGTAGTTGCTGCATGCTTGCTGTGCAGTGTGGCAGCGAGTGCGCAGATGGGCGTGTCGTTCACGCTCAATGATGCTGGTGGCGAGAGCGTGCCTTATGCCACTGTATATATCTACCATTCCGGCGACACCATGAATGTGGTCACGACTGGCGTGACCGACATTGATGGCCACTTCGCACAACCCATCAAGGCCGCAGGCAAGTATCTGCTCAAAGCCACATTCGTGGGAATGGACGCCACCAAGGCCGAGTTTGAAGTGAGCGCTAACCGTCCGCAAGCCGACCTGGGCACGCTCACCATGAGCAATAGCGAAACCACTCTCAAGGCGGTGGTAGTGACGGCGCAGCGCCAACTCGTGAAGAACGAGATAGACCGCCTGTCGTATGATATTCAGGCCGATGCCGACAGCAAGACCAACAACGTGCTGGAGATGCTCAAGAAAGTGCCTCTGGTGAGCGTTGATGGCCAGGACGAGATACGCGTCAAGGGCAGCACGTCATTCAAGATCTACCGCAACGGCCATCCCGATCCTGCGCTGGGAACCGACCCCAAGAACATTCTCAAGGCGGTGCCTGCAAGCATGATCAAGCGCATCGAGGTGATCACCGATCCCGGCGCGAAGTATGACGCCGAGGGCACAAGCGCCATTCTCAACATCGTGATGGTGGACAACAGCCAGGTGAACGGTGCCACGGGAACAATAGGCGCAAGCGTGGACATGTATGGCGGCCTGGGGGCTAATGCCAACGTCACCACGCAGCTGGGCAAGGTAGTGGCCAACGTCAACTACGGCTACCATCGCCAGAACCGCAACCGTGCCCATAACCTCACCGAGGGTCACACTTTCTATGGCGACACCGGCAATGAGTTCACTGCGTTCAACGACTCGCGCGCTAATGTCAACGTGCACTACGGCGACCTGAGCGCGAGCTGGGAGCCCGATACGCTCAACCTGCTCAGCGCCAGTGCCGGTGGATACTACTATGACTACGCTGGCGACGGCCTCAACTCAATGGCGATGACCACCCCCTCGGGTGCCACAATCTATAGCTACAAGAGCAAGGGCAACACCCCTGGCAACAGCTTCTATGACTTGCACGGACGTGCCGACTTCCAGCACAAGACCCGCCGCGCCGGCGAGACTCTCACGTTGAGCTACAAGCTCACTACCAGCCGCAACACCACCGAGGTGAGCGAACAGTACTACGACATGGTTGACTGGTCATTCCCCTACACCGGCAGCTTTAACAAGGGTAAGGAGAAGTTTGCCGAGCACACTGCCCAGTTTGACTGGACGCGCCCCTTTGCCAAGTACCACAAGTTTGAGACCGGCGTGAAGTACATCAACCGCCATAACAAGAGCGACAACCTGCATCTTTACACCGATGCCCCCGACATGGACACCCACACGCTTTTTAACCACAACACCCAGGTGGGCGCCGCCTATTTGAGCCACAGCTACACCCGCGGCAAGTGGAGCACCCGTGCCGGACTGCGCTATGAGTTCAGCCACCTCAACGGCAAGTACCCTGATGCGCCCGAGAAAAACTACCACCGCAACCTCAGCGACTGGGTGCCTAACTTCTCTGTACAGTACCAGCCCAACTGGGCTAACAGCTATAAACTGGCGTTCTCTACCAACATCCAGCGCCCGGGCATCAATTTCCTCAACCCCGCGGTGAACGAGACCCCCACCAGCATCAGTTTCGGTAATGCCCACCTGGAGAGCGCGCGTGAGTATAACATCAGCTTCACTTATATGCGCATCGGTTCCAAGCTCACCTTCAACGTTGCTCCCAGCGTGGCTTTGAGCAACAACAAGATCATTGGGGTGCAGTATCTCGAGAGCGGCAAGACCGTATCTACCTATGCCAACGAGCTTAATAGCTGCTATGTGGGATTGAGCGGATTTGCACAGTGGCGCATCGCCATGGCCACCAGCATGATGGTGAACGGCAATGTGGGATATGACATGAACCACAGCGACCGCTTGAGCCTCGACAACGACCGCTGGCGCGCATTCGTCTATGGCCAGGTGACCCAATTCCTGCCCTGGAAGCTACGTGTGAGCGTGGGTGGCGGTTACTGGAATGGCGGTGCTAACGGCCTTTACGGATATTCGCGCGGCACAGGCTTCTACAACCTGTCGTTGCAGCGCTCGTTCCTCAAAGAAGACCGCCTCACCGTGCAGTTGCAGGCGCAGAACTTCCTGGGCGACAAGTTCACCACAATAAAGAGTTTCACCACCCAGGGTGACTTCACTGGCTGGAACGCAAGCAAGTGGATTGCTCGCTCGGTGGGCCTCAACGTGAGCTACCGCTTCGGTTCACTCAAAGCAAAGGTTAAGAAAACCAACACCACCATTGAGAACAACGACATGGTGGGCGGCAACAAGGGCGGCGGCGACAACAATCAGCAAGCCCCCCAGCAGCAATAACGTTTTCTGGATTTTATCATTTTTTATCCTAGCCACTGGTAGGCTATGCGCGGATCTCCGTCGAGCAGGTAGATGATGCCGCAGCGGGTGAATCCGTGCTTGGCAAGCAAGTGCTGCATGATGCGATTGTCGTGGTGGGTGTCAACACGCAGTGACACGCACCGCGACTTGCAATAGCTCATCACAGCGTCCATGATGCCATGGGCGGCAGGTGTGCTCGCCAGCCGGTGAATCACATGATAGGGCAGTGCATCGTCGGTCCAGTCGCCGTCGTAGATGCGCTTATAGGTCACGTCGGGACCCGGGATGAAGGCAAACGTGCCCACGGCCTCGTCGCCTTTCGTCACCACATAGCTGCACCCGGCAGCCACATCGGCCTCAATGGACTCGCGCGATGGCTTGCCCACCGGCCACTGGTTGAAATTGCCGTCGCTGCGCATTATCCCGCGGCCACAGTCGAGCAGCCTCATGATGCAATCCACATCATCGCACGAGGCGTGTCTGATCACATAGTCATTCATAGTGGGCAAAGTTACAAAAAAAGTGCGACATCTTGATATGAAATGCTTGCCTGTTGCTGAATATTGAGTATCTTTGCGGAAAATAAAATATATAAATTCAACGAGATATGAAAAGTTTTGGATCGAAGCCTTGGATGCTTCCGCAGCCGGTGCTCGTAATCGGCACTTACAATGAGAATGGAGTGGCTAATGCAATGAACGCTGCCTGGGGCGGCACATGGGACATGCACGAGATAGTGATCTCGCTTGCACCGCACGCCACAACGCGCAACCTGGAGGCTAACGGCGGCGAGTTCACCGTGTCGTTTGCCACAGTAGAGACTATGGTGTCTGCCGACTATGTGGGCATTGTGAGCGCCAACAACACCCCCGACAAGATGGAGCGCACTGGCTGGACCTGCGAGAAGGCTCCCAATGTGAATGCCCCGGTGTTCAAGCAGTTGCCATTGACTATGGAGTGCCGCATGAAACGAAAAATCGACGAGAGCGACACAGGCTATTACCTTGTGGCTGAAGTGGTGAATGTGCTGTGCGACGAGCAGTATCTCGATGCCGATGGCAACCCCGATGTGTCGAAGATGAATCTCATCGCCTACGAACCCGTGGCACACAAGTACATCGCCCTGGGCAGCGTAGTGGGCGACGCTTTCTCTTGCGGCAAGCAACTTAAATAAGTCTGCCCCGACACACAACGGCATGCATAATAAAAGCATGGGAGGATACTGTCTTCCCATGCTTTTTTAGTCTCAAAAATCTCAAATTAGGGAGGGTTATTCTAGGCAGGCGTCGAGGTCGGCTGCAAGTTGCTTCTTGTCCAGTCGCTGACCTATGAAAACGAGTTTGATCATGCGGTCGCCTATTTCCTCGTCCCAGTCGCGTATGATACCGGGTTCGCGCTGCATGAGTTGGTAGAGTTCCTCGGGTGGCATTGTGGCGAACCACAGTCCAGCCTCACGCAAGGTCTTCTGCACGCCGGCTTGCTCAAAGAGGTAAGACATGTCGTTGTTGGCGCTGAAGTAGAGGATGCCCTTGGCGCGTATCACGTTGCGCGGCCACTTGGTAGCGACGAATCGGTCAAACTTCTCGAGGTTAAACGGCTTGCGGCGGTAGTAAACGTAGGTGCCTATGCCATATTCCTCAACCTCGCCGCCATCGTGATGGTGATGGTGGTGGTGATGATGGTGATGTCCGTGCTCATGCTCCTCGTCATGGTCATGGTCATGGTCATGCTCATGTTGGCATTCCTCGCAGTCACAGTCCTCATCGTGGTGATGATGGTGGTGATGGTCATCGTCGTCATCGTCATGGTCGTGATGATGCTCATGATGATGGCCGTGATGATGGTCATCGTCATCGTCTTCGTGCTCATCCACGATGCCTTCAATCTTCTGCACCCACATTGCCGATGTTGCCACGCCCTCATAGTTGAACATGCCTGTGTTAACAATTTGGTCAAGATCCACGTCGGCATAGTCACACTCGATAATCTGCGCCTTGGGCTGCAACGCGCGGATGATTTCCTTGACACGGGCAAGTTCGGCAGGTTCCACCTCGCTCACCTTGTTGAGCAGGATGATGTTGCAGAACTCGATTTGCTGTATGAGCAGGTTTTCAATATCCTCGTCGTCGATACCCTTGCGCACCAGTGACTTGCCGCAGTCAAACTCGCTTGCCATGCGCAGCGCATCCACCACAGTGACGATGCAGTCGAGGCGGCCTATGCCATGCTGGGTGTATTCGGGAGCCATCGTGGGAATGTTGCAGATGGTTTGAGCGATGGGCTCGGGCTCGCAGATGCCGCTGGCTTCGATGACGATGTAGTCAAAGCGGTCCATTTTGAGGATGTCGTTGATCTGCTCCACGAGGTCCATTTTGAGCGTGCAGCAGATGCAGCCGTTTTGCAGTGCTACGAGACTCTCGTCCTTCTGGCCCACGATGCCGCCCTTCTGGATAAGGTCGGCGTCGATATTCACTTCGCCTATGTCGTTGACGATGACCGCAAACTTGATGTTGCGCTCATTTGTGAGGATATGATTTACTAGCGTCGTTTTGCCGCTGCCCAGGTAACCAGTGAGCAGCAATATGGGAGTTACATGTGCCATAGTCTTGTTCTTTAATTATAATGCAAAGTTACATTTTTTTTTGCGAAAGAAGAATAAAACAACGGCTTTTTCTCCCGGGCAACGATAATTAAAAATGCCGTTTCATACAAAATTGTGTTGTGTTCATACAGCGAGGGCCGAAAGATTTGGTCATGCAGGTGGTTGCTACCTATCTTTGCAGCGTAAATAACGACAAAAAATTATATCAATATGAATACTTTTAGTTATGAAGAAGCGCACCGTTTCTTGGAAATCGCGCAGAAAGGTGATGAGAGGATAGTAACATCGCTTGCTATTGCTTATTATGAGGGATATGGAGTTGAGCAAGATTATGCGAAAGCATTAGAATGCTACCAGAAGGCTGCCGAGCTTGGGTATGATGTAGCGCAATGCGACTTGGCATACATGTACAAAACAGGAAAAGGAACCCCCAAGGACATGGAAAAGGCCTTCTACTGGTACATGAAGTCGGCCGAGCAAGGGTTTAGTGATGCCCAGCTTGAACTAGGTGTGTTGTATCATAATGGAACTGGTGTGAAGCAGGACTATATGAAAAGCTATTATTGGTATAAGAAAGCTGCTGATCAAGGCAATGTCAAGGCGCAGGAGAATATTAACCTGATGCTTTTCTTCAACGAGATCACCGAAGAGGATATCAAGGCAGAGGAATCGCCTAAAAAGAGAAAAGATGCTAAAACACTGCTTAAAGGACTTGAGGCCAGCGATTTCATCCAGCAAGGTGATGAACTGTTTGAGTCGGGAAGCTTTGAGCTAGCAAAGGTGAATTATACAGGGGCCTATGTAAGAGACTCTCGCTTTGCGTTTTATTGTTATTATCGCCTCGCTTGGATAGAGGAGATCTATGACAACCACGAGGAGGCACTGCAACTGTGTGAAAAAGGGATTGCGCGAAAAAAAGACTACGCCCGCCTTTATCTGCTGAAGGGCGATATACTCAAAAAACAACTTGGCAAAGAAGCTGCTGCCGAGAAATGTTATCGCAAATGCCTTATGCTTGAAGAGGGTAAAATTGAAGAAAGTGTTTGCTGGCATCTTGCATGTGCTAAACTTGGACTCCGAGACCAAGCGGTAGAAGGCATGAACCGCATGCTTGAAGCATTCCCTGATGATGCCAGGCAATATTACGATGCAGCTTGCATGTATTGCGCTCTTCAAGAATTTGACACAGCGTTGAGATATTTAGAGACCAGCATAGAAATGGGATTTAGCATGTATCAAATACGTTACGATTATGGTATGGATCCTATGCGAGATACAGAGAAATTCGGGGAAATCATCGACAAGTATGATCCTCCATTGCCTTTTTAATTGAATTGGTTTATGAAACGAGTTATGGTAATGTGTGAGACGAGCGGTTTGCTCTACGGAGAGTTGGTTTCCCGCGTCCAGCAGGAGGTGACGCTCGCCCGCTGCCGAAGGATTTATTCTTTCAGCGGGGCATGCACCATCGACCAACTGGCAGTGGAAGGAAGCAAAGAGCCTCACAAATGCATTGTCACCTGTCCTGTGGAACGATACATTGTTCTTGACGCGATTGAGGTGATAACGATGACCGACAAGAGCTGGCATAATCTTAACCACATTCGTTCCTGGAAGGCCACAGGCGATAAGTGTCACGAAACAAAAAGGCTGGTGAAGTTGCAGGTAAACGAGTGGATGAGACAAAACAATGCCGCCAACAAGCAGCAACACAAGGAAGCTCACTCGTTGGGTGAGATGGCAATAATAAAAACAAATGGGAGGGACAAGAAATGAATAAGGTAATTGTGCGTGGCGACCGTAGTGGCCTGTTCTTTGGCGAGCTGGTTTCTCGCAGTGGAAAAGAAGTGAAACTCAAAAACTGCCGCCGCTTGTGGTACTGGGAGGGAGCAGCGACAATCAACCAGCTCGCGGTGGATGGAACATGTGCTCCCCTGAGGTGCAAGTTCACCATTGCAGTGCCAGAGATAGAGATTCTGGATGCAGTTGAGATTCTCTACTGCACCGCAAAGGCAGCAGATTCAATCAGTAATGTTGCAATATGGAAACTTCGATAAAGCGATTTCTCACTCCCGTTCATCCCGCTCGGGAAGAAGAACTAGACTGTTTTTCAGAAAGATACCCCTCATATGGTTCCTATGATAACCGAGAGAGCATAGAGTGTAACTATGACGAAGGCGGTTACGGGAAAGGAGAGGAAATCATTAACAATAATTATTATCCCTGGTTCCCTTACACCCACGGTAATGTTTTCTATTCCCACACGGTTATAAACCACGAAACATCGGGATACTTGTTTTGCAATGGATATGGCGCCGGGAAAGCGGTGGCCAAAGTCGAGCCCGAGTCCTGCGACAAGAGGATGATACCCGCCATTATAGACGTTAACGTGTCAGGCGGAACAAACGAGGGCATAAACAAGTTTAATGGAGAGCAGTTACACCATGTAGGCATCGTTGTGGAGAAAGGGGACTACTATGTGACAGAAAAAAGCATTAGCGTACTTTTCGACCATGTGCGTGGCGACATTGCAATAGTGAGGGCGGTAAACCTGGATTTCTCAATCAGTAAAGGCTACCTGGTGAAATGTTTAGATAACGAGCGCCAGACGCGTTATTTCTTCGGAAAGACATTGCGCCAAGCAATGAAATCCCGCATGGCATTCTTAAACTCTTAAACCCTTAAACTCTTAAACCCTTAAACCCTTAAACCCTTAAACCTTTAAACCCTTATTTCTTATCGCGGTTGATGATGTAGATTCCTGCGGCGGCTAGCAAGCCTGCGATGACATATTTCCAGTAGAACTGCTCGCCCAGGCACAGGCACGAGGTGACGGCACCCACGACGGGGATGAGGGAGTTGTAGATAGCGACTTTGCCCACGGGGTTGCAGCTTATCAGTTTGTTGTAGAGGGCAAAGCCAGTGGTGGAGATGCCTATGAGCAAGCCCAGTATCACGATGCCCCACACGCTCACCACGGGCAGGCATCCTCCCATTGCCACTCCGGGGACTATGAGCAATGCCCCGCCCAGGGCGAGGCTGTAGCCAGTGCCCACGGTGACATCTACACGCTTGCTCAATCCGCGTGTCATGAGCGTGGCCACGGCTCCACACAGGGCGTTGAGGGCTATCATGCCGTCGCCCAGCCATGTGAATGTGCCGCTGTCGCCACCGCCGGCGTTGAGGGTGAGTATGCCGGCAAAGCCTAGCACGCATCCTGCGACCTTGGCCGTGGTGAAGCGGTCGCTCTTGAAAAAGAGGCAGGCAAGTATCACCACGGTGAACACGCTCAAAGAGTTGAGTATTGCCGCACGCGACCCCTCGCTATGCGACAACCCGAAGTAGAAAAAGGCATAGTGCAACGTGGTGTTGAGCAATGCAAATGCAAGGATATACCACCAGTTGCTAGGCCTTGACACTGCAAACGACTTGCCGGCCTTGCCCATCAAGGCAAGGATAATGAGTCCCGACACCAGGAACCTGATGCCGGCAAAGAGCATCTTGCTTCCGGTCATTGACGGTGCAATGCCAAACTCGGCCATACCCATTTTGATGAGCGGATAGGCCCAGCCCCACACCACAGCGGCCGTGAGGGCAAACACCGCCACCCACAACGGCCGTTGAAACAGGGGGATATGCTTTTGTTCAGCCATTACTGCCTAGCAAGATTTGTCAGGGGATCCAGCGACGGGTGATCTTGGTGATCACGCCGTTCTCTACTGTAACTTTGGTGTCAAGTGCGCTGAAATGCTGGCGATAGTCTTCCAGTTTCTCGAAATATTGTTTCTGGCCGGTCTTTATTGTTGTGACAGGGTCAAGAGGTTCCACCCCGCAGTCCTCAATCACGAAGTCCTCGGCAAGCGGGAGTTGCGCCTTGCCTAGTTCGGTGTAGGTCGAGTGGTCGTCAAACGAAGCGCCGTGGTAGGTACCGCCCTCGCCGGCAGCCAGCGATGCACCGTTTTCCTCGCCCATGCCGCCGTTTATCTCGACAAAGCGTCCGTCGCGTGCTATGGTCTTGACCTCAATTTCCTTTCCTTCATAGACCACGATGTCGCCTTCTTTGAGCTCGTTCACCTGAACCGCGTCATAGAGGTCCTCGCTATAAACCGTCATGGTGAGGTTGCCACCCATCCAGTCAAAATCGTCGGTAGTGAATGCGGCAGGCACTTCACAGTCGGTGAGCGCATCCACCTTGACGCTGGCAGGCAGCGGAGCGACACGAGGGGTGCCGTCGGCCTCAACTTGTTGTTGCTCATTGTTTTCTTGTTGCTGGCCCTGCTGGCCTGTGCAGCTGCTCAATGCTAAAATGGCTGCTGCGATAATAAGTTTTGTTGCTTTCATAATGATAATTCTATGTTTTGCTCATGAATCTTGCTATTTACATGAAACAGCACAAAGGTAGTTATAAAACTTAACTTGAGCAAGCGAAAAGATGCGGTTATATTTTGAATTAAACATTATTTGATGTATTTTTGCAGTGTAAAAATTACAAATATAGTCATGAATCAAGAAAATATTGCAGTCACAACAGCGCGTGTTGAGCATAATGGAGTGGACGGATTTTGGTATAAATATCCTCATCCCGCAGTGACAACCGACTGTGTTATATTTGGTTACGATGCTGTTAACGGTACGTTAAAGGTACTTCTCATAGAGCGTGGCATCGATCCGCACAAGGGCAAATGGGCCCTTCCCGGCGGTTTCATCAACCCCAGTGAGACAACCGATGAGTGTGCACGTCGCGAACTCAAGGAAGAGACCGGGCTATCAGACGCCTTCCTGGAGCAGTTTCGCTCTTACAGCACCCCCGACCGCGACCCGCGCGAACGAGTGATCACCATTGCCTACCTGGCTCTCGTGCGCATGCAAGACGTTGTGGGAGGTGATGACGCTGCCAGCGCGCGGTGGTTTGACATCAACGACGTGCCGTCGCTGGCATTTGACCACAAGGACATCTTGTGGGATGCCCGGGAATACCTGCGCGTGCGCATCCACTTCAAGCCCATAGGGTTTGACCTGCTGCCCGAGAAGTTCACCATGAGGCAGTTGCAGACCCTCTATGAGGCAATACTGGGAGTGCAGTTTGACCGACGCAACTTTGCCAAGAAGATGCTGCACTTCGACATGCTCACCCAGCTCGACGAGAAGGCAAACCCCAGCCACAAGCGCGAGGCCATACTTTACAGTTTCAACAAGGAAAGCTACGACACGCTCAAACGCAAAGGGTTCCGACTGGAATTTTGACCGGGCACAACCGCTTGGACTCACCTGAATAGAAACATTATCAACTCTAACAGTAATATTTATGAAACTTAAAATCTTGTGTGCAGCCGTTGTAGCTGCAATGTGTTCCATCGGTTCGGCTGCTGCCGAACGCTGGAGTGCCGAGAAAGCCAATGCCTGGTATGACCAGTTGCCATGGATGGCAGGTAGTGACTACATTCCAGCCACCGCTATCAACCAAATCGAAATGTGGAGCGCCGACACCTATGACCGCGCCACCATCGACAAAGAGCTCGCTTGGGCCCAAGACCTGGGCTTCACCACGCTGCGCGTGTATTTGAGCAGTGTGGTGTGGAAAAACGACCCCGTGGGCATGAAGGAACGCATGGACGACTTCCTGGGCCGTTGCAAGGACCATAACCTGCGCCCAGTGCTAGTGTTCTTTGACGACTGCTGGAACGAGGAGAGCGTGTACGGGCTGCAGCCTGCTCCCAAGCCTGGCGAGCACAACTCGGGGTGGGTGAAAGACCCTGCTATCAGCCTGCGTGCCGACACTGCCGCGGTTTATCCCGTGCTCAAGGCCTATGTGCAAGACGTGCTCAAGCGCTTCAAGGACGATGACCGTGTGCTCATGTGGGATCTCTACAACGAGCCTGGCAACGGCACCAAGCACAACATCTCACTCGACCTGCTCAAGAATGTGTTTGCCTGGGCGCGCGACGTCAATCCCTCGCAGCCTCTCACTAGCGGCGTGTGGAGCGACCAGGGCGAAATCAACACCGTGCAACTGGCATGCAGCGACGTGGTGAGCTATCACTGTTACAGCGACGAGAAGTATCACGCCACAGTCATCGACTCGCTGCAACGCTACGGACGTCCACTGGTGTGCACCGAGTACATGGCACGCACCCATGGCAGCAAGTTCCAGAACATCATGCCATTGCTCAAAAAGCACAAAGTGGTTGCTATCAACTGGGGATTTGTTGCCGGAAAGACTAACACCATTTTCTCATGGGAGAAGAAGATGCCCGACGTGAAAGAACCTCCCGTGTGGTTCCACGACATCTATCGCCAGGACGGCACCCCGTTTGACCCCGAAGAAGTGAAACTCATTAAGAGCCTCACTGGCAAGAAATAATGAAATGGGGGTGTGTCGCTGACACACCCCCGTTCGATTCCTGATGAACTTATTGAAAATGCAAAAGCCAAGCTTCCCGAGTGGATGCTTGACCTTTGCAAAAAGTTTGACGAGCAAGTCAATAGGTGACCGGTGATTATCGGTCGAAGAGTTCCTTGCCGTAGTCGGTGAGATAGGGCTGGATCTGGTTGTAGCTCAACTTGATTTCTACAAATCCCTCGGCATAACAGCCTATTTCATATACACTGTAAGCAAACTTGACGCCGCTGGCAAGCAAGGTCATGTCGTTCTTGGGTATGCGCTCGGGAAGGCCGAAGCTGCTGTCGTAGTCTGAACTGTTCTTGCGTTCTTTTTTGAGCATCGACAGGATTTTGCTGTCGCTGTCGGGCTTGAAGACGTCGCCATAAGAGATTGCATGGCCTTGCTCGCAGTCAAAGTTGATGATTCCCGACGAGAACGGCATGCCGTGAGCGCCGCCCAGGTAGGTGTCGCCTCCGGTTGCAAATCCCACCACATTGAGTGGCATGTTTTCGGTGATGCGGTGGCACGTCTGTATTTCGGACATCTCATGGCCAAAGTCAATCTCCGACGGATAATTGCTCTGGGAGATCTTGGTGAAATTCATCTCATTAAACTGCCCCGAGTTTAACCACTTGGCAGCAGCATCGGTGATTGAAGTGGTGCGCTTGTCAAACATCACGCGCGCAATCTCTTCCTGCAACGGGACGATGTCAAAATTGCCCTGTGTGGGCCATTCTATCTCATAGGATTTAGTCAGATAGAAGGTTCCTTCGTCATACTCTGTGACTTCGTTTGCCATGAAATAGGTCTTTGCTTCCTTGGTCTCGGTGTCAAGTTTCGAGAAGAATATCTCTTTCTCGGGCTCGATTACCTGTGTAGTGTCGATTGCATCAGCAACTTTCTCGGGATATTTGTTGAAGTTAAAGAAAAACAACCACACAAGCACTCCCGCAATGGCAAGAATGAGTAACAGCGCACCCACGCCAAGGCCAATAAACAAGCCGATGTGAGATTTTTTCTTCACAGGCTGTGGGGTGGCAGCGGCAACCTTGGGTGCTTTGACCGCGGGAGCTGCCGGCACTGCTGTTGCAGGCACGGGGGCTTGGGGCACTGACAGCTTGGCTGCTAGTTCGGGTAATTCTCGGGCCGGTTGCCACGCTTCCATTCCGTCATGCCACACTTGCGTGTCGGGGGTGATGTCGCTCTCCTGCAACTGTTCCAGCGACAGGGGACCCACTTGCTGGTGAGTCGCGTCTAAATAATAGTATTCCATATATTTGATTTTTGTTGATTAGTATCTTGTTCTTATTTCAACAGTTTTTTCAGATAGTCTTCACTTATTAAAATCTTTGCCATGCTACAAAGGTAGTGATATTTTCTGAATAACTAGCGGTTATTGCCATTATTTTATTAATTGTTGTCTGGGGGGAAATCCGCCACCGAATAGCATCCTGACGACAGAGTCGTCACATTGCATCGTAACCGATGGCCGCAGGCTTCTCTTTGCCTTGTATTTTATGCGAGATTGCCATCAAAGGGACTGTCCCTGTGATGGCAATTTCTTATTCATTTCTGGTAAAAACATCGCTTCAAAGCGAAGAATAGGGAAATTTATATATAAAATAGCATTTTGTTTGCAAAATATTTGGATTGTATTACGTTTTGCTATAAATTTGCAGTGTTTTTAAAACATTTGTCAAATAGATTTAATAATTTTACAACATAATTTACTATGGCACTTATACTTCCCAAGCATTACAGGCAACGCCTGCTTCCCGAGACCACCGAGGTGGCTATCAAGATGGTTAAAGACTCGTTCCAGCGTCAATTATCCAAGGCGCTTAATCTGCGCCGTGTCACTGCACCGCTGTTTGTCCTTTCGGGCACCGGCATCAATGACAACCTCAACGGCGTGGAGACTCCGGTCAACTTCACCATCGACTGCATGGGTGGCGTACGTGCCGAGGTCGTGCACTCGCTAGCCAAGTGGAAACGTGTGAAACTGGGCGCTTATGGCATAGCCCCCGACTATGGCCTATATACCGACATGAACGCGATACGCACTAGCGAAGAACTTGACAACCTGCACTCACTCTACGTGGACCAGTGGGACTGGGAGAAGGTGATACTGCCCGAGCAGCGCAGCCTCGACACGCTAGTGGCAACAGTGCGCAAGATATATGCCGCACTGCTCGAGACAGAGCAGCTGGTGTATGAGTCATTCCAGCACATCACCCCTCGTCTGCCCAAGGAGATCACGGTGATACACAGCGAGCAGCTGCTGCGCGACTATCCTGGCATGACAGCGCGTGAACGCGAAACCGAGGCGGCACGCAAGCACGGAGCTGTGTTCATCGTGGGCATAGGCGGCAAGTTGAGCAATGGCGAACCGCACGACGGACGTTCGCCCGACTATGACGACTGGAGCACTCCTAACAGCGACGGATTCATGGGGCTCAACGGCGACATCATTGTGTGGGACAGCATCTTGGAATATCCGGTTGAACTCTCGTCGATGGGTATCCGTGTCGATGCCGAGTCGTTGTTGCGACAGCTCGAGATAGCCGGCGAACTGGGGCGCACCCAGCTGCCTTTCCACAAGTCGCTGCTCGAGGGCAAGCTGCCGCAGTCGATGGGCGGAGGTATAGGTCAGAGCCGCCTGTGCATGTTCCTGTTGCAGAAGGCCCACATAGGCGAAGTGCAGGCAAGCATCTGGCCGCAGGACCAAGTGGAGAAATGCCGTGCAGCAGGTATCACGCTCATGTGATGGAATGTGTTTTGAGTGATTTTTTTTGGAACTTCACGTTTTTTTCTTAAATTTGCAGTCTGCAATACTATTATTAACTCATTAACAACATTACATTATGAAGAAATTCTTATTTGCTATTTTAGCAGTAGCTGCAATGGTGTGCGTGTCTTGTACCGAAGAAAACGCAAAACCTTCTCCCACTGGTGATGCCGATGCCGACGCAAAGGCTCTCATTGAGTATCTGAACACTCGCGTTGACAGTCTCAAAACTACCGCCGATTTCGATGCTTTCCAGGCCGAGCTGGATTCACTCCAAGGCGTATATGACAAGGCTTATACTGACCCCGAGGCAAAGGCTAAATTTGAAGAGGCTAGCGAGAAGTACAGCAACGAGCTTGGTTTCAAGGCTAAGTTTGAAGGCAAGGCAATGGAAATCGGTCTCCAGGCTCTCAAAGAGATGGTAAGCGATCCTTCAGCACTCGAAGGTGCAGTTGACGAAGCACAGGAAGCCAAGGAAGAAGTTGAAGGCACTGCAAAAGAGGCTGCCGAAGAAGTGGGCAAGGCTGTGGAAGACGCCAAGAAAGTAGCCGACGACGCCAAGAAGAAAGCCGACGACGTGCAGAAGGCTGCCAACGCAATAGGCAACATGCTCAAGTAATTACAGCATTCTGTTGAATTGCATCCCATAAAAAACAGGGGTCTATTTTCCGCGGAAAATAGACCCCGTTTTCATGTGTCCAGTAAAAGAGGAAATAGTTTTTTATTTACCGTACACACATTAGTATTCCAGCTTTAAAGTCTTCTTGTTACCGCTGGGCAATTCGTTTGTGATTTCCTCAAATCCACCTTCGGTCTTGAACACAATGCGTTGCCCTCCACTCTCTTCTCCCTGGAAGAAAGAGAAAAAGCGGGCTTGCTGCTCGGGCGACATCTTGCTGGCATCAAAATTAGGGGTGCAAGTATAAGTTGATTCTCCCGATGCGCAATCGGGACCGTAGCGCAGGTAACCATCGTCATCTAGAATCACGCCCTTGACGTCCTCGTCATAGCAGATGCTCATTGACTTGAAAAACACAATCATGTCGCCCTCGATGTGTCCTATGTGGCATGTCACGCCCTCGCCCTCAACGACACTCACCACCATACCGGCAAAGCTGCCGTTGTCGATGGCGCTGAAATGTGCCTTAACTTCGTCGATAGAGAAAGGCAGGGTTTTCACGGCGCGGGTCTTGCTGGTGAGGACGTAGCCCACGGTTGGCCTGTCGGTATAAACGTTAATCTTGGTGTATGCTCCCGACTTGCCGAGCGGTTCGGTAAGCCACCAGTTGGCAAACGAAACCACATCAAGGGATTCGCCCTTCTCACGCTTGTCATTGCTCCACTTGTAGTATGAGCCCTCGCCCATTTCGACTAGCATCAGTCGTGGTGCCTTGGCACTGGGCTGGCGCATGACGTGGGTGCCCTGTTGCGTGCCGCGAATCAAGGACAGGCCAGAGGGGACCGCGTAACTAAATTCAATCGTACCGGCCGATACTGCCGGAGCCACTGCTGCCAGGGCTAGCAGCATGGCGCTGCATTTCATTAAAATTCTGTTCATAATTATATGTTTTTTATACTTTGTTACCAGGACATGATGTCTTTTAAGAACGGGATCAACTCACTTGCCATCGCTGCATGGCGCTTTGCCGTGGGATGCAGAGCCGTTCCATAGTCCATGCTGCCGTCGTCGGGAGTGAAATCAAAACGGTAGATAATGCCATCGCCATCGCTGTTCAGCACCGTCTGTGCCTTGTCGAGCGAATACTTGACCACGGAGAGTTTTTCCCCATGGAGCATCGGTCCCAGCAACAGCACGACTATGGCGTGAGCATACTGGGCTCGTAAACGATTGACAAATTCAATTATCCTGCGGGCAAACACATCCTTGTCAAATTCCGGCTGGTCGCAGTCGTTAGTACCCAGATTGATGCACACCACATCAGGCACATATTGGCCGCAATCCCATTTTTCACTATCCTGTTCAGGAGAGAACAAGGTGTAAGGATAGCATGTGACCATGTCGTGGAACACACCCACCCCAGGGGTATAGCGGTCATAGTTCAGGCATATTCCCGAACGCGCAACCTGAACGCACTGGGCGTTCAGCCCTCGGGCAACCTGTTGTGCATAAGAATAGTACGCGTTGTTGACATTGCGGTAGGGATAAGACTTCATGTCGCTGTGATCTTCGTTGCCATATCCGCATGTGATGCTGTCGCCTATGAATTCAATCTTGCGCTGCGGCAATTCAGGTGTGTCAAGAATTTTCCCGCCGTCGTTAAGCACAAAGCCATAGAACACCGGAGGCGCCATTTCGCCCTCGTTGCAATAGGTAATAGTCAGCTTGTGCTCGCCGGCTGGCAGTCCCGAAGCGATCTCGACAATCTTCTCGCATCTAGGACTCTCCACCTTGTAAGGTGCGATGTCGTCAAGTTCCACCATGAAATAACCGCTATAAGGAGCCATTTCCATGGCAATCGCAGTGCACTCCAACCGTGCATGAATCTGCACGCCTGGAAGCCTGAAATGAACATGGCCCAGTTCGTCGCGCTTGACACGCCCCACGTAAGCAATGCCAGGATGCGACGAGTCCACTCTATTTTGAAACATTGATGTTAGAAATTCTGACATAATTTATAACATTATATCTCCACTTTAAATTTAGTGTGATTTTGTGCAAATTTAGTGTAATAAAGTGGTTCAAGCAAGCAACAGGCTGCTCTTTTTCGTATTTTTTGTAAAAACACAAAGACGCAAGTAACTATTCGCCAATAACTTTTTTGCGCCCCCCCGCGCAGATCTCGCGGATTACGCAGATTTTTATCCTCCATTAAATTAAAATAATTATCTATACTGGCATAATAATTCCCGAATTTTATCTAAATTTGTGGGGTAATCATAAATCTTACTGATATGAAACAGACATTCTATGACATCTTCAGCGAGTTGAACAAGATTCCTCGCCCGTCGCATCACGAGGGCCGTGTGGCACAGTGGCTGTGCGACTTCGCGCAAAAGCACGGTTTGAAATACCGTCGCGATGATGAGAACTGCGTGGTTATCGAGAAACCTGCTTCGCCCGGATGCGAAGACGCCGAGCCCGTGGTGATACTCAACCACATGGACATGGTGTGCGTGGCTCGCGACGGATATGAGCGCAACGGACGCAAGTTTGACCCGCTCAACGATGAGATTATACCATATATTGACGTTGACGAGAACGGAACCCGCTGGATGAAGGCCGAGGGGACATCGCTTGGTGCCGACAACGGATTCGGTCTGTCAATGGCTCTGGCTATACTTGCCGACGACACGCTCGTTCATCCTGCGCTCGAAGTCCTCACTACTACCAACGAGGAAGACGGCATGAGCGGTGCCGAGGCGTTGAGCCTGGATTTCATCAAGGGACGCAAGATCATCAACCTCGATTCCGAGGCCTACGACGAGATAACCGTGGGCGCTGCGGGTGCTTTCCTGCAAGTGGCCCACTGGACTCCCAGGCACGACGATGTGCCCCAGGGGTATGTGTATCGCCGCATCGTGATGGACGGCGGTCTGGGCGGACACTCTGGCGTTGACATCAACAAGGGACGCTGCAACTGCAACCGCGAGATGGCTGTGTTCTTGGACGAAGAACTGGCCGACGGCATCATGGCAGGCCAAGTCGCTGTGTGTGCGTTCAACGGCGGCACTGCCAACGCATCAATACCGTCGTGTGCCGATGTGGTTGTTGCCCTGCACCCCGACGTTGCCGACTCCATGGCGCAGATTGTTGCCGCGCGCAACGAGGACCTGCGCGCACGCTATGCCGCTACCGATGCGGGCATCAACATGCGCATCGAGGATGCCGCCCCCTGCGATAAGTGCATCGACAAGGCCACAGTGATGAACCTGCTGGGTTGTATTCCCGAACTGCCTTGCGGTGTGATCGAGATGCGCGACGACATGCCGGGCACAGTGATGACCAGCAACAACATAGGCGTGGTGCGCACGCTCGACGATGAGATCACCGTGTCTTGTCACACACGCAGTTTCAGCAACGACGATATGCACGAGTTTGCCGAGGCCATCGAGGAAACCTGCCTGGGACATCTTGCCAGCGATGTGGAGCAACTCATGGACACCGGATCGTGGATGGAGAACCCCGACTCGCCGCTGCTCCAACTCACCTGCGACACGTTCAAGGACGTGCTGGGCTTTGAGCCCAAGAAGGTGGCGATGCACTTTGTGCTCGAGGCGGCCTACTATGTAGAGAAATATCCTGGCGTGGAAATGGCGTCGATGGGGCCGCTCATCATCGAGCCCCACTCAACAAGCGAGCGAATCAACCTTGACACCGCCGACAACATCTGGCGCGTGACCGTAGAACTACTCAAACGCCTAGCAACCAAATAACTTATGATTATCGATTTCAACAAGATAGAAGAGCAAAGCATCCCTAACTTCAAGGGAGGAGAGAAGAGCCTCGAGGCCCGCATGTATTTTGACGGCACTAACCGTGTGCTCAAAGGGCGCCTGCAACCCGGAGCCAGCATAGGCCTGCACACCCACGACGACAGCTGCGAGATGATATTCCTCACCCGCGGCACTGCCACCGTGATCTACGACGGCGAGCGCATCACCTTGCACGAGGGCCAGTGCCATTACTGTCCCAAGGGACACAGCCACACTCTCATCAATGAGAGCGACGAAGAGATACACATCACAGCCGTTGTCCCCCAGCAGTAACCAGCAAGATGAAAATCTATGTAGCGTCGTCATGGCGCAACACTTACTACCCGCACGTTGTGCTCGGCCTGCGTGAGGCAGGGCACGACGTGTATGATTTCAGAAATCCGCCCAGCGGCGACGAGGGCTTCAAGTGGTGCAACGTGGGCGAGGACTGGCTCGAGTGGACTCCGGCGCAGTACCGCGACATGCTGCAACACCCGCTGTCGCAGCGACAGTTCGTCAACGACATCGAGGCAATGCGGTCGTGCGACGCATGCGTGCTTGTGCTGCCATGCGGACGCTCGGCACACACCGAGGCAGGGTGGTTTGCCGGATGCGGGAAACCCGTCCTGGCCTACATACCAGAGAAAGTAGAGCCCGAGCTGATGTACAAACTCTTTGCCGGCATCGCCGTCACAATGGACGAACTCACAGAAATGCTTGCACAACACAGCAAGTGACCCCCCAGTGCTGCTGGCATTGGGGTTTTATTTTGTCATGTAGTCAGCTGTTTTCTGTTCTTGATGTTCATAGAGTTTGTCGAAAAGATGTGATAATGCTTGCATAATTCTGCTATTTTTGCGATATTTGCAAACTAAAACACTTCTGGAATTTACAAACTAATAAATACATTTGCATGGACATGAAAAAACCTTTACTATCGCTGCTTGCGCTCACTGCGGTTGCTGCTGTGGCTCAAAAGTTTGATGTGGTGGATGTGCAGCTGCTCCCGGCGACGGGGGTGGAGATGTATCACCCTGTGTTTACGCCCGACGGTAAGCAACTGCTTGTCACTAGCGAGGCCTATGACGGACTGGGTATAATCAATGTTGACGGTACTAATTACCGCTCGCTCTCTGATGCCCGCAGTGCAGGCTACTATCCTGCTGTGAGTGCCGATGGCTCCACTGTCACTTGCCGCGAGCTCGATGAGACCACGATGACTCTATCGCTCATGAACATTGACCTTGCCACTGGCAGCAAGCACACGTTGGAGAGTGGAATGGGGCATTTTAACCACATCAATTTGAGTGGCGACGAAGCCTTGATGGGCGTTGAGGGCAAGATGACGCGACGCAAGGTCGCTGCAAGCAATCAGGCCGAGAATAACGTGTTTGTCACCGAGGAAGATCTTAAACTCGTGGTGTACCGCAATGGCGAGCGCACTGTGGTTGATCCGCTATCAACTCCCGATCGCGATGTGAACTATTGCTGGTCGAGCCTGTCGCCCGACAAGAAGCATCTGCTCTTTGTGGGCGGCAACAATGCCTATGTGAGCGACCTCTACGGCGGCAATCTCGTCAATCTGGGACGCCTGCACGCTCCCGTGTGGCGCGACAATGACTATGTGGTGGCTATGGATGACCGCGACGACGGATACCGCTACACCGCAAGTGACATTGTGATAATGGGTCGCGACGGTAACGACCGCCAGCAACTCACTGCCACATCTAGCGAGATAATGATGTTTCCCAGCGTGAGCGCGCAGGGCGACCGCATCGCCTGCCACACCCTCGAGGGGAAAGTGTATATAATGACCATCAAAGAAAGATAAGATATCATTTTTTTGTAACTATGCGGCAATACTAATTTTGCAGAATCCCCGCACTGATATCACTGATTTAATTTATTAAAACTGAAAGAAATTAAAATAATCTTATTCATGTTGCGCATATTAATGTAATC
>JAGHSP010000110.1 GCA_018065815.1 Candidatus Sodaliphilus limicaballi
GTTGCGATGCTCATGGCGGGTGCTTCAAGCGCACAAGCCCAGGAACTCTCGGCCGGTCAGTTGGAGAATATCCAGAAGGTGGTTAAGGAGTGCTTGCCCGAGCACATGGTGATAGGTAATTTGAAAGCAAACGAGGTGACTCTGAACGGAGACACCGTGGTGGTGAACCTGAGTGAGAACTTCGGTGACCTGCCATTCACGCAGAGTTCGGTGGAGCAGTTGCGTGACGATGTGAGGAACGCAATGGGCACCCCCTATGCGGGCTATAAGGTGAAACTGCTCATTGACGGCAGCGACATCAACAATTACTTCTCATCGTTTGAGCCTGCCTACAAGCGCAGCCATGCGCCGTTTGTCTCGGTTGTGGATCCTAACCGTCATTACAAGAAAGCCCTTGATGGCAACATCATAGCGTTGTGGCCCAGCCATGGCTGGTATTTCGAGCCCAAGCTGAACCGCTGGGAGTGGCAGCGTGCCCGCATGTTCCAGACTGTTGAGGACATGTACACTCACAGTTATGTGCTGCCGTATCTCATTCCCATGCTGGAGAATGCCGGAGCCTATGTGTGGGATGCACGCGAGCGTGACACGCACAACATAGGAGCCGTGGTCGATAACGACGGCGGTGTGGCACAGAGCACCTACCGCGAGGTGACTGGCGACAAGAAATGGAGTGCCGGCAACCAGGCAGGTTTCGCTTATGCCCGCGCCGAATACAAGGACTTTGAGAATCCGTTTGCCGAGGGAACCTATCGCCAGGTAGAGGTTGCCAAGGATAAGAAGAAACTCCCGACAGCGCATTGGGACGTTGACATGCCCGAGGCTGGCGAGTATGCAGTATATATCAGTTACAAGACGCTGGAGAAAAGCGTCAAGGACGCTCACTACACAGTGAACAGCATGGCAGGCGCCAAGCAGTTTGTCGTGGACCAGACCATGGCCGGCGGCGTGTGGGTTTACATCGGCACATTCCCCTTGCAGAAGGGAATGAACAAAGACCTCGTGGTGCTTAACAACTTGAGCGACAGCAAGGACGGTGTCATCACTGCCGATGCAGTGCGCGTGGGCGGCGGCAAGGGCAACATCGTGCGCCGCGTGGCACTTCCCACCGAGGAGAACAAGGCGCTTGCGGCCAAGCAGGGCAACGAGCGCTGCCTGGGCAACGAGGGCGTCGATTACAAGTATGTGGGCAGCGGCGATCATCCCTGGTTCCACCTGGGTGCACGTTACTACATGCAGTGGTCGGGTTTCCCAAAGGAGGTTTACAGCGAGAGCAACGGTATCAACGACTATACCGACGACTATAAGGACCGCGGTCTGTGGGTGAACTACCTGGCCGGAGGCAGCAAGGTGCTTCCCAAGGCTCAAGGACTCAACGTGCCCGTTGACCTGTCGTTCTGTCTGCACACAGATGCTGGCACCACGATGAACGACGACATCATAGGCACGCTGCTCATCTACAGCACTGCCAAGAACGGAAAGAAGTTTGCAAAATATGAGGACGGCACCCCTCGCGAGCTGTCGCGCCAGTATGCTAATCTCGTATCTACCGAGATAGTGAACGACATCCGTGCAAAGTATGAGCCCAACTGGTCGCGCCGCGGCATGTGGGACAAGCCCTACTACGAGGCACGCACTGCCGAGGTGCCCGCTATCCTCATCGAGTTGCTCTCTCACCAGAACTATGCCGACATGAAGTATGGCCTGGATCCCAATTTCCGTTTCGACGTGAGCCGTGCCATGTATAAGGGCATGCTCAAGTTCCTTGCCCAGCGCGATCACCGCGACTATGAGGTGCAGCCGCTGGCAGTGAACTCGTTTGCAATCAAGCCCGTGGCCGATGTTCGCGGTAGTTTCGTGCTCACGTGGAAGCCCACCGAGGACAAGTTGTGTGACAAGGCCGCTGCCAAGAAATATGTGGTGTGCGAGCGCGTGGGCGACGGAGCCTTCAAGGAGATAGCCATTGTGACCGAACCCACCTATGTGGCAAAGGTCGATGACAACGAGATACACAGTTACCGCATCATTGCCGTTAACGACGGCGGCCGCAGTTTCCCCAGTGAGACACTGTCGCTGGGCATGGCTTTCGGCAGCAAGGGTATGGTGATGGTAGTCAATTCATTCACACGCGTGAGCGGTCCCGACTGGCTCGACGGGCAGGAGTATGCCGGTTTCCTTGACCAGAAGGATCACGGCGTGCCCTACATCCAGCAGATCAACTACCTGGGTTCGCAGCACGAGTTCCGCCGCAACCTTGAGTGGCGCGACGACGATGCACCCGGCTTCGGCGCTTGCCGCAGCAACCACGAGACCGAGGTGATAGCTGGCAACACATTTGACTACACCACAGTGCATGGCAAGTCGATCATGAAGGCAGGCTACTCATTCGTCTCGTCGAGCGTAGAGGCAGTAGAGAACGACAACAACCTGCTCTATGGCTGCCACATGGTGGACGTGATCATGGGCAAGCAGAAAGAGATACCCACAGGCCGCGGCGCGATGCCTTCGCGATTCAAGGCCTTCACACCTGGCTTGATGAGCGCTTTGAGCCAATATACCCAGGCCGGCGGCAGCGTGTTCATGAGCGGAGCTTATGTGGCTACCGACATCTGGGACAAGAAGTCTCCCGTCAAGGCAGAGCAAGACTTCGCGCAGAATGTGCTGGGCTACACCTATGTTGACGGCGCTGCTACCCTCAAGGGCGAGGTTTACAGCGTGCCCACAGTGAACAACGGCAACTCAATGCCCGAAGGCGTTAAGTATAACTTTGTGAATACACTCAACGATAAGGTCTATGCCGTTGAGTCGCCCGATGCCATCAAGGCAAGCGACAGCAAGGGCAGCACATGGCTGCGTTACAGCGAGAACAACATTCCCGCCGGTATCGTGAGCGACCGCGGCAACTACCGCACAGTGGTTATGGGCTTCCCCTTTGAGGTTATCCCTTGCGACAAGCAGCGTGACTCGATGATGGCCGACATCTTGAAGTGGACACTCAAAGAGGAGTAAAAAAGAATGACAACGACCGAATTCATACAGAAACAGGAAGAACGCCTCAAGACGGTGGATTGCTTCGTGAAGTTTTCTTCCATGGAGCAGGCGCAGATGATTGCCGGGCAGTTGCTTGACAACCCGCTGGTGTGCGGCGTGGACTTCCTCGTGACAGGCGACATAGACCTGCGCTGGCAGGACCAGTTGCCGGCATGCGGTTTCTATAGCATCGACTCAATAAACTCGAGTGCAACCATGCGCACCATAGCGGCTGCTGCATCGAGCAAATATACCTTGCTTTACACCAAGGATGATGAGCTGATGCTGGGCTACAAGGCACTCGAGCGCTTTGAGCGGCTGGCTGGCGACACTGGCGCGGGCATGCTCTATGCCGACCATTACCACATCAAAGCCGGCAAGCGTGCCAAAGCCCCAGTGATAGACTATCAGATGGGCAGCCTGCGCGATGAGTTTGACTTCGGTTCGGTTCTGTTTTTCCGCACTTCGGCTTTAAAAGAGAGTGCATTGCGCATGAGCGGCGACTACAAGGTGGCAGGCCTCTACGACCTGCGTCTGAAGTTGTCGCAGCGATATGCGCTAGAACATATCAACGAATATCTCTATACCGACGTTGAGCGCGACTTGCGCACAAGCGGAGAGAAGATATATGACTACTGCGACCCGCGCAATGCGGCATCGCAGCAGGAATTTGAGGCAGCGTGCACCAGCCACTTGAAGGACATAGGCGCATACTTGAGTTACGACATGTTTACCCCCGAGTGCGACAAGGTGGTGTGCTACGATGGCGGAGAGTCGCAGTGGCCGGTGGAGTGCACGGTTATCATACCGGTGCTCAACCGTGTGCGAGTGATAAAGGACGCTATCGACAGCGTGCTCATGCAAGACACTGACTTCAAGTTTAACTTGATCGTCGTGGACAACCACTCAACCGACGGCACAACTCAAGCGATAGATGAGTATGCAGGCGACCCTCGCGTGATACACATTATCCCCGAGCGTGACGACCTGGGCATAGGCGGTTGCTGGAACCTGGCGGCGTTTGACGATCGTGCCGGCCGCTTCGTGATGGGGCTCGACAGCGATGATCTCTTTGCGCATGCGCATGTGTTGCAGGCTATGGTTGACAAGTTTAAGGAGGGCGATAACCTCATGGCTGGTCCTGCGATGGTAGTGGGCACCTACAAGGTGGTGAACGCCGACCTTGATGAGATTGCCCCTGGCATCATCGACCACCACGAGTGGACTCCTGCCAACGGACGCAACAACCTGCTGCGTGTGAACGGCATAGGCGGCCCTCGCGCATTCTACACGCCCATCTATCGCGATATAGCGTTGTCCAATACCAGTTATGGCGAGGACTACGGCATGGCGCTGATGATATCTCGCAACTATGCTATCGACCGTGTGTGGGATGTGATGACGCTGGCCCGTCGCTGGGACGACAATACCGATGCCGACCTTGACATCGAGAGCGAGAACGCTAACAATGTGTATAAAGACCGCCTGCGCACGTGGGAAATAAAAGCCCGAATTGCTCAGAATAAGGGTTTAAAGGTTTAAGGGTTTAAAGGTTTAAAGGTTTAAAAGTTTAAAGGTTTAAAGGTTTAAAAGTTTAAAGGTTTAAGGGGCCGGCTAATCTGGATATTCCGGGTTGTTCGGGGGATTCCGGGGACACTTGAACGATAACAGAG
>JAGHSP010000034.1 GCA_018065815.1 Candidatus Sodaliphilus limicaballi
CATGTTGTTGTTCAAACCGCCAAAATAATCGATGCAATGCATCAGGTCGATGTTGCATTGATTATGCGTTTGTGAGGTAGGGAGGTATCATCATTTTGGGAAGTTTATCCTAGACCAAAGACATGGGTGGTGGGTAGCATCGTTCCAACCATATCAGCATTCCCAGCGGGCTGTTGGCTTGTGGGGTATGGGTGGCAATGTGTCATCCAAGCGGGATGTTGGCTTGTGGTGTATGGGTGGCATTGTGTCATCCCAGCGGGATGAAATATGGTAGCCAGCCATGAAGGGACGCGAAGCGGGCCGATATGGCTGGAAAGGTGGATGATAAATACCCCGTGCCTTTAGGTACGGTATATGACGTATCCCTAAAGGCACGGGCATAATGTTGACATGTCGATTACTTGTTGAATTTCCAGCGTGAGAACTTGGGGTGAGCTTTTAGGGGTTCTGATACGTTGGAGTCAACTTGAGTGCCGTCAACTTTGAAAATAGCAAGGTCGGGGCAGTTAACGAAGCTCTCGGGAACCTTTCCGCCCAGGTCGGGGTTCTTGCTCAGGTTGAGGTTTCTCAACTTGGGGCAGTTGCCCAACTCTTCGGGAATGCTGCCGGTCAGATTGTTGTTGTTGAGCTGCACGGTGGTCAGTTTGATGCAGTTGCCCAATTCCTTGGGGATGCTGCCTGTGATGAAGTTCTCATACACGTCAAACTGTTTCATGTTGCCGGTAGTGAAGAACTCGGCGGGGATATTACCCTCAAGGCTCACACGGCACAGAATCACGTTCTCCAGACGGGTCATCTTAGCCACCTTGTCGGCAGGAATGGTACTGGGCTTGTCGGCAATATTGCGCAGGAACAGGTACTTGAGGTTAGTGAGGTCCCACACCTCGGCGGGGAACTCGATGTTGCCCACATGGGCCTTGGTGAAGGTGCTGTTGTCAAGGATGAGGCTTTCCAGCATTGAGCACTTGCCCAGGGAAGCGGGAATGCGCTTTGTGGGATCGTTACCGCTTTTCCAGGTGAGTCTTCTTAACTTGGTCAGTTCTCCTATGTTCTCGGGCATATCGCCATTGACGTCCTCAAAGCACACCTCTACGAGCTTGGGCAGCGTGAGCAGCACGTCAAAGGGACCTTGCAGTTTGTTCACCTTGATTGTGTTGAGTTTGGGACAGTTGATTTCCTTGGGAAGTGTGTAGGTGCCCTTGCCGGCAATATACACGTCTATGTCAACAAGTTCGGGCAGTGTCCACACCTCGGCGGGAATGCACTGTGCTGCATCGGCTTCGCGGTCTTTATATCTCAACTTTAAATACTTGAGGCTTTTGAGTTCGCCTATGGCAGCAGGCAGGTAGCCTTTAATGTCGTCGGCGCGTAGCTGCAAGGCCTCTACATGCTCGCCGGTGGCATCGGTTGTCACATCTTTCCATTCCTTGATGGGGGCATTGGTGTTCCATCCCTTGGCGTCATCGGCTTCCCATTCGGGGCCATTGAGGGCTTTGTAAATTGCCACGAGAGCTTCGCGCTCGGTCATGGCACGCATCGACAGTGAGCTCGCGAGGAGCAGTGCCACGATAAAAATAACATTTTTTTTCATTGTGAATTTTACTTTTTCAAAGTGGGGTGCACCGCAAGATGCACCCCGTTAGGTTATTTAAATAGTTTTATAATTTCATTCTCATCTCTCTACTTCGAGGGTTGTTCCGGCGCTGTGGGCAGCGATTTGGGGGGCATACTGGCACTGGGCCGAGGCTACGCCTGCGCTGAACTTGCCGCGAGCGGTTACATACACGTCATACGAGATGATGTGGGTGCCCTTCATCAGGCTGGTGTAGAACGCGTTGGTCTTTGAGTCCTTGGTCTCGAGGTAGTAGTAGGTGCCGTCGGCATAACGGTAGCCCGAGAGCTGGTCAACAGGCTCGAAGCATGAAGCGCGCTCATCGACCACGGTGACGAAGTCAAGGTCGCGGTTGCACTTGATGACGGTGCGCACCTGCACCTTGTCGCCCACCTTGAGCTGGGTTGCGGGAACGAGCTTGCCGTCGGTGCCATACACGTAGTATTCCTTGCTGATTGAGAGCTCATCGATTGCCACCTGTGGTGTCTCGCTCATTTCGGCGCGGAATTGGTTATAGATAGCGCCCCATGCGGGTGATGTGCCGTCGCGGCTGATGTTTACCACTGCGCCGGGTTGGCAGCTGAGTGTGCGGCGCACATATCCCAGATACTTCTCGGAGTCGGCAATGTCGAGTGCCTTGCCATCGACGGTGATGCTCACCTGGCTTGCGGGCTGCAGCCAGTCGGTACCGGTAGAGAGGATGCTGTAAACGGCATCGGCTGCGAGGCTCGATGAACCCCAGTCGTTGGTCTGCTTCATCAGGAGCATCCACTTGCGCACGCCGTCGATCTCGTCCTTGCGGTGGTCAACCTCGTTGAGTGCCTGGAGGATGGTTGCAGTGACTGCCACCTTGTCAAAGTAGCGCCAGCCGCTCTGCAGGTTGTCCCAGTAGGTTCCGAGTTCGGGCTTGGTGATGCTGAACTGGCGTATGCTCTCGGTGATGGCGGCAGCGGTCTTGTGCTCGCCGTTGCGCTCCATGGTGAGGGCGAAGTAGGCCTTGCCAGCGAGCGACAGACCCTTGTTCCAGTCGCTCTTCATTGCTTTGAGGGCGTTGTTGAAGAGGGTCTTGGCGTCCTTGTTCATCGCCACATCCTTGAACAGGGTGCGCACATAGACGAAGTCGCTGAATCCGGTGTAGCTCTTGTCATATTTCTTGCGCTCGTTGTAGATGCGCACTTGCTCCTTGTCATACCATGCTAGGGCACGCTTCACTGCTTTGTCGAGGTCGGCGTTCTCGGGCAGATAGCCCAGGTGCTTGATTTCGCCTATGAGCTCGAGCACCTCGTGGGTGGTGTAGATGCTTGACTCGGCACCGGGGTACTTGAACCAGCACCAGCCGCCGTCGGCGTTCTGGTTCTCGAGCAGCGCGTCAACCACCTTCTTGCGCTCTACTGCCATCTTCTCCTTGTCCATGAGGTCGCCAATGCGCGACATGCGCAGGGTCTGGCGGTCGCTTTCTTGGAGCCAGGGCGAAGCCAGCAGGTTGCCTATCTTGAGGTCTTGGTTCTTGGCGAGCATCGACACGAGCACGCTGTCCTGCGGGTTAGCGTTCCAGTGGTCAACCGCCTCCTTTATCATGGGATTAGCACCGGCGATGCCCTGTGCCACGTCGATGGTGAAGAGGGTGTGTGCTGCACGGGTGCTTATCTTGTAGTTGTCGTCAAACATCGAGGGCAGGGCAGTGACGCAGTACCATGTGGGGTTGTCGCAGTACTCGAGGGTGACGCGTGCGTCGCGTGCGTTGCTGGGCACTGTCACGCTGTGGTTGTGCTCGTTCTGCTCGATGTAGAAGGGTTGGGTCTCGATGATGGGCTGGGTGCTTGCCAGCACGGGAATCATCACTTGCTCGCCGTCGCTGTGCTTGCCGCTGGCTGCCTTGATGCGGAAGCCCACGAATGCCATCGACTCGGGCACATCCCAGTCGATTGACACCGCGTTGGTGCCGCTGGGCTGAAGCTGCTCGTTGAATTCCCGGGTAGCGACAACGTTGCCGGTGCGCGGGTCAAAGAGCTCGATCACGGCCTTGGCCTGGCGAGGTTCGTCGGTAGCGTTCATCACGCTTGCGGTGAGGGTGGCCTTGTCGCCGGTGCGCACAAAGCGGGGCAGGCTTGCCTTGACCATCACTTCCTTCTGGGTGAGTACCTCGCGGTTGAAGCGAGAAGAGTAGAGTTCCTTGTCCCAAGTGATACCCTGCACAATCCATGTGGTGTTGAACTGCGGTGCGTCAAATTCCACTACCAGTTCGCCCTGGGCATTGGTGGTGAGCATGGGCTGCCACAGTGCAGTCTTCACGTCGGCCATGCGCATCTGCACGTTGTCGAGTGAAACCTGTTCTTCGGTGGTTTTAACTCCAAAGCCAACTACTTCAACTTCATGCAGCATGTCTCCATTAGCTTCGGCTGCGGCCGCCTTGCGTTCTACTGGTGCGCTTTCATCTACCATTGCCATGGGAGCTGCCGTGACGGCACCGCCTACAGCCCTGCTGTACATCCTGTTGGCACGGCCCAGGTAACCGAACAGACGCTGGCCGTACATGTAGAGGGCGGGATACCCGATAGTTGCTTTCTGCTTGCCGCTGCGTTGCCAGTCCTTTGACACCATTGTGCCGTAAGTCAGGTTTTGTCCGCTGATGCTGAACTTATAGCAGCGGCTCCAGTAGGGGTAGAAGCGCCATGTGTTGTCGGCAAGTGTGTTGAGTGCCTTGTCAAACATCTCGAGCATCACGGCAGCGTTGACGGGCTTGCCCTGCTTGTCGGTCACCTTGAAAGTCCAGCGCTCGGGAGTGCCGGGCACGAGTTTGTCGCGGAACGATGTTGCCTCCATGTCGATGCGGCGCTCACGGGCCTCGCAGGTAACATAGAGTGACTCATTATTCTCCTTGCTCTTGTAGTAGGTGTACAGGGTGATGTTGAGCGCTTCCTCGTCGCGTTCGGGAACGGTGACGTTCACCGTGTGCATGCCGGGAGCGGTGTAGTGCAGCCACTCGCTGCGCTCCACGCCCTTGTGGCTTGCCACCACCATGTAGATGTGAGCCTCGGGACTTGATGTGCCCACCAGGAACGATGCCTTGCCGCTTGCATCAGCCTTGATGTCGGTCTTGGGAACCCACATCGCGCAGTCCTTGACAGGCGCCTGCTTGTCGGTCTTGCGCCACAGCGTCAGGAACATCTCGGCGTCGGCATCCTCTTCGTTCTTGTCGGCAGCGAGGATGTGGGCTTTGAGCGTGTATTCGCCCGAAGGAACGGCTGTGAAGTCAACCTTGGGATCGGCAGTGTCGAAGTTGCCGGTCTTCACGGTTTCCTTTGTCTCCTTGTTGATGAGCTCGTAGGTGCACACGACGCTCTTCTCGGTCTCGCTGGTGGTTTTGTAAGAGATGGGGATATCATAAACCTTCTCGTTGAGGAAGGTATTGTTGTCGGGCATCTCAATGCCCCGGCGGCTGCCCACGATGAACGGCTTGCTTGCCTCGTGAGTCTCGCCGGCTGCGTTGGTGCACTTCGCCTCAACGTTGTAGTTGTAGCGGCACCAGCGGTAATTGCCCTCGTTCTCGGGGAAGAGCGATGCGGGGAATTCAAGCTTGAAGTTACCCTGCGCGTCGGTTGTCACGGTGGTGTCCATGAGCACAGTGCCCTTGACTTTGGGCATGTAGTGGCGCCAGTTCCATGACCACTCGTTCTTGCAGAGTGTCACCTTCACCTCGCTGCCTGCTACGGGCAGAC
>JAGHSP010000104.1 GCA_018065815.1 Candidatus Sodaliphilus limicaballi
ATTAAAATGATACCATTTTCGATGATATTTATGCTTTTAGTTACTTTTTTTGCCTTAACAATGCCAAAATGTGCCTTGTTAAGATTTATTAAGAAAACATAATGCTTGTAGTAGCTATTCGGCAATATAACTTCCCGCAAATCTCGCAAAGGTAAAATAAATTTTACTTAATTTATCAATTTCTTATGCTATACGTCATAGCAACCCCTTGTTGCCCAATGTATTATTATATCACCAAACGGTTTATATAATATTAGGTGAAAACAAATTGGATTTATTTGGGCATAAAATCATTTAAATTTTGTAATTTTGTAAATTAAACAAAAAACAAATGGAATTCAAATTACATTCCCCATATTCCCCCACAGGTGACCAGCCGCAGGCTATCGCCGAATTGAGCGACGGAGTGAACGACGGCACCCAGTTCCAGACCTTGCTTGGTGTAACAGGATCGGGCAAGACCTTTACTATGGCCAATGTCATTGCACGCACCGGGCGGCCCACACTCATTTTGTCGCACAACAAGACGCTGGCTGCACAACTCTATGCCGAGTTCAAGTCTTTCTTTCCTGAAAACTCGGTGCATTACTTTGTTTCTTATTATGACTATTATCAGCCCGAGGCATATATCCCCTCGACCGACAAATATATAGAGAAAGACCTGGCAATCAACGATGAGATAGAGCGCCTGCGACTTGCTACCGTGACATCACTGCTCTCGGGGCGACGCGACATTGTGGTTGTATCCAGCGTTTCATGCCTCTACGGTATGGGCAACCCAGAGGATCTTAATGCCAATGCGATGACGATATCAGTGGGCGACAACCTGGGACGTGACGAATTGCTGCGAAACCTTGTCAACGCATTGTATTCCCGCAACGATATCGACATGAAAATGGGTAATTTCCGCGTCAAGGGCGACACGGTTGATATCTATTTGAGCAATGAAGATTTCATGCTCCGTGTGATATTCTGGGGCAACGAGATTGAAAGTCTTGAAATCCTTGACCCTCTATCGATGCTCGTCAAGGAAACCGTGCAGTCGTTCCGCATCTTCCCCGCTACCCTATTTGCCACGACCAAAGAACGTCTTGCGGGTGCTCTCGGCGCCATCGATGTGGACCTGGGCACCCAGGTTGAAGCATTCAGGCGCGAGGAACGACATGTTGAAGCAAAACGCCTTTATGAACGAGTGACCTATGACCTGGAAATGATAAGGGAGGTGGGATACTGCTCTGGAATCGAGAATTATTCCAGATACTTTGACGGACGCAAGCCTGGCATGAGGCCTTTCTGCTTGCTTGATTGCTTCCCCGATGATTTCCTCACAATTATAGACGAAAGTCATGTGACCATACCGCAAATCAGGGCAATGTATGGCGGCGACCAAGCACGTAAAACTAACCTCGTGCACTACGGCTTCCGTCTTGAAGCAGCTCTCGACAACCGTCCATTGAGGTTTGAGGAATTTGAGGCAATGACCAAGCAAACCATATACGTCAGCGCCACACCAGCCGACTACGAGCTGACGCAGTGCGAAGGTGTTGTCACCGAACAAATTATACGTCCCACCGGTTTGCTCGACCCGAAAATCATAGTGCGTCCCTCGCAAGGCCAAATTGATGACCTGCTCGAAGAGATACAAGTGCGCGTAGAACATGGCGAACGCACCCTCGTGACGACTCTGACCAAGCGAATGGCCGAGGAACTCACTGATTACCTAGCTTCCTACGATATCCGTTGCGCCTATATGCACAGCGATGTTGAAACGATGGACCGCATTCAGATTCTCGATGACCTGCGTGCTGGCGCAATCGACGTGCTAGTGGGCGTGAACTTGTTGAGAGAGGGACTTGACCTGCCGGAAGTGTCGCTAGTGGCAATACTGGATGCCGACAAAGAGGGCTTCCTGCGTAGCCGACGCTCGCTCACACAGACAGCTGGACGTGCTGCCCGCAACCTCAACGGACTTGTCATCATGTATGCCGACAACATAACCCAATCTATGCAGCAAACAATCGACGAGACCGAGCGCCGCCGCATGTTGCAGTTGAAATATAACGAGGAAAACGGCATTACTCCACAAGCGATCATCAAGGCGCGCAATGCAATCATCGGAGTAGATACCGATATGGTAGCGCCCGAGAAAGACGGCAAGCAGCATGCTCGCAAGTATGAAAACAACGTCATCGACTCATCATTATTGCAGCAACACATGGCTGCCGAGTTTGACACAACGAGCGGCATTGTGGCTGATCCCGTCGTCGCCTACATGAATAAAGGCGACATCGAGAAAACCATTGAAGTGCTCAAACAGAAAATGGTGGATGCGGCCAAGCGCATGGACTTCCTCGAAGCAGCACAATATCGTGATGAAATCATAAAACTAACCGAGAAAATAGAATCTTGACATATGGCCAAACAAGACAAGCAACCACCTAAACGAAGCAATCGCGTCGAGGGACAATGGCTTCCTACGACAAAAAAAGAAATAGAGCACCTGGGGTGGGACCACATTGATGTGATTCTGTTTACAGGCGATGCATATATCGACCATCCCTCTATGGGTGCGGCAGTGATAGGACGCACGCTCGAAGCGCATGGCTACAACGTGGCCATCGTGCCACAGCCCAACTGGCGCGACGACCTACGTGATTTCAAGAAACTAGGCAAGCCTCGCTTGTTCTTCGGTGTGAGCGCCGGCGCAATGGATTCAATGGTAAATCACTACACAGCCAACCGTCGCAGGCGCAGCGACGATGCCTACACCCCCGACGCGCGAGCCGGTGCACGTCCCGACTACCCTACTATTGTATATAGCAAAATACTCAAAGAGATATGGCCCGATGTTCCCATTGTGGCTGGCGGCATCGAGGCTTCATTGAGGCGCCTTGCCCACTACGACTACTGGCAAGATGCACTGCGCCCTTCTATCATGGCCGACGCTCCTGTCGATATCATCACTTATGGCATGGGCGAACTGGCAACCATCACTATTGCTGATGCCTTGCGTGACGGAGCAAGCATCGAGAGTTTGACCGATGTGCCACAAACAGTTGTTCGCAGGCCAGTGAAGGAAATACCAGGCAAGACCGATGACAATAATGTCGTGATGCATTCATTCGAAGATTGCCTTGCCTCGAAACGCGATCACGCCGAAAACTTCAAAAACATTGAAATCGAAAGCAACAAGTGGCACGGACGCACCATGTGGCAAAAAACAGGAAACACGGCAATAAAAGTCAACCCCATGAATCCCCCCATGACAAGCGAGCAGATTGACGCCTCGTTTGACCTTCCTTACACACGCCTGCCACACCCTCGTTACAAAGGCAAGCGAATACCTGCTTATGAAATGATTAGGCACTCGGTGAACATGCACCGCGGCTGCTTTGGCGGATGTGCATTCTGCACCATCAGCGCGCACCAAGGCAAGTTCATTGCCTCACGCAGCAAGAAATCAATCATGGCCGAAGTCAAGAAGGTGACGCAAATGGAAGACTTCAAGGGGTATATAAGCGACTTGGGAGGCCCTAGCGCTAACATGTACGGCATGCATGGGCATGATTTGGAACGGTGCTCTAAATGCACACGTCCGTCATGCCTCCACCCCAAGCCTTGCAGTAACCTCAATAACGACCACAGCAAGTTGCTCGACATCTATCACAGCGTTGACGCCTTGCCGCAAGTGAAGAAGTCATTCATAGGCAGTGGCGTTAGGTATGACTTGTCTATGCACAAGAGCGGAAACCCCGAGGTAGATAAGATCAATGCACAATACAACGAAGAGCTAATACGCTTCCATGTGTCAGGACGACTCAAAGTTGCCCCAGAGCACACCAGCGACGAAGTGCTGAATGTGATGCGTAAGCCTTCATTTGAACTGTTCCGCAGGTTCAAAACGATATTTGACAAGGTGAACAGCAAGTACGGGCTGAAACAACAACTTATACCCTATTTCATCTCGTCACATCCCGGATGCCAAGAATGCGACATGGCCGAACTTGCCGTGCTCACGCGCGAACTTGATTTCCATTTAGAGCAAGTTCAAGACTTCACCCCCACTCCCATGACAGTCTCAACCGAAGCGTTCTACACCGGCCTGCACCCTTACACGCTTCAACCCATTTTTTCAGCCCGTAATAAAGAAGAGAAACTGGCGCAACGCCGTTACTTCTTCTGGTATGATAGCAAGTACAAGCGTGAAATACTGCAAGCACTACGCCGCATGCGCCGCCAAGACCTCATCAAGCGACTTTATCCCAAAGGATAAACATTATTAATCAAAACAATTAACCGAGATTACATTATGGTACAACCCGATTTCTGGCTTCAAGTAAAAAACGAATATGTAGAAGAGAATTTTGAACAACTACTACATTATCTGCATTACTTCAACTTGAATTTAAGCCCTGACGATTTGAGCTTTAAGACTTCAAGTGAAGCGCTGCATAATGTAGCCGACAAATATTTAAGCCTCATCGACAAGGGAAACATCTGTGTCGATGTGCTACAAAGGTGGGAAGATCCCGATAAAGTGATACGCATGATCGCGGCACACCTTCTCACATCGCACAAAAGAGGCATTAATGACACTAATACATTAGCGAGATTGGCTCATGCTTTGATACTAATAGAACACAATGACAAGGTTGTAGTAAGACTTCAAGAAATTATTGTCAACTGCATGGTTAACAAACGAATTGGCGACTATAATTTTACATGGACTAATCTAGAACCAGAGACGTGGTATAGACAACAATTTGTACAAATGCTATGTGGAACCACATTTGACAATGATGCTGATAATAATATTTATTTCTATGAGAAAAACGGACTAGTAATCTATGACTGCAACAAACTCAACCTCTCACACATCAACAAATCACAATACCAGAAACAAAACCAGCAAAACAAATGGTCCGTTTGCCCGACGATACAGATAACTGGCGACAAGAAGCATATATCCGCTGAATATGATAATATCAAAGACGCCATCGAATCTCGAAAATTCCTGGCAAGCGCATGCTCTAATTTCTCTCCTTCGCCCAAGACTGTTATCAAAGAATATCAGCCTGATAGTTGGATAACCGTACAGATTGTTGACAAAACATCATTCAACATGACGTTAGAAACCATTCAACCCGAATATGAAAAGATAAGATGCACCATTGGTTTTGACCATCAGCAATACAAATTTACCAGGGAATTCTTTTTCAATGCTTTTGAAAAAGGAGAGCAGATAACTGTTTTATATACAGGTAATCAAGAAGATCCTTTTGATCTTGATGGCAGCTTTGCCCATAACTACCAAGACCTAGCCGAAGACAGCAAGCAAACCCGCACTTATGCTGTGTATGATAGCAATTATGCCGTGGGCAACGGCTTTGTGGGCACTCGATGGATTACTGAAAAAGGAATCATAGTGAGCATCAAGGATCCTATAACCGATGATGCGCAAAACGCAATCGACAATCATCTGCCCTTAAAAATTGAAGTGGCAGAATCACGCATGTCTAACGACAAATTTGTCACTAACGGGCATTTCCTGCAAGAATATGATAGCGAAGTGAAACAATTTGACCCCAATTTTGTCGAGAAAGCCCATAAAAGCCTGATAAGGGATTTCGTGAATCAAACAGAAACCATTGAGGTTCAACAATCTGACATAAAAAAAGACATGGCTATTGACGCGAAATATATCACAATGCTGTCGCATGCTATATATTACTCGTCAGCTCATGCAACTACAACGCTAGAACGATATGCACATATCACTGCAGCGCAAATGCTTGCCACTATGGCAAACAATACTTTTGACAAATTAGTTATTGAGCATGAAGCGTCGTATTTAGAAAACTTAATAAAATTCGCTCAAAACGAAGACAACGGATTCCTCTCGCTCACACATCCCGCCGAGTTGGACGGACTTGGATTTGTGACACAAAAAGAATCAATTATCGATAAACTCACCCAATACAAGCAATCAACACCCGAGACTATGCTCGCAATGTCATTTGAAAATGACCTAGATGTGGTATCTGATTTGGTTGACGCGTCCAATACCTTACAGTCCAAGAATATAAGCATGCATGAACTGAATCGCATTAAGAAAACGATTGCTACTAAACTCAAGGTAGATGACATGTTTGTCACACCCAACGACAAGCACACTTATTACGGTGAAGAGAGCGACACTCTCGAGTTCAAGTCATCAATAGTGTTCCCGCCAAAGAACATAGCAATACCCGAGGGTTTCCAACCTCACGATGTGCAAATATGGGAGATATTAAAGCCCATTTGCGGTTTCCTGAACTCAACCTCTGGTGGCGAACTGCTCATAGGAGTGACCGATGACGGATACCCAAAATCATTAAATGACGACCTTGATTATCTTTTCTCACAACATTTTATCAGCGAAAAGACGATGGACAAACTTCGCCTCTACCTGATGTATAAACTTGACAAAGCATTCTGCGATGACACTGGTTCTATCAAAGGAAATGACATCACTGCTACTCGCATCAATTATCTGATAGAGAACAATGATGATGGCATAAGCATCTTGCGTGTTCAAGTAAAGCCCTATGAATACGGTACAGTCAAGTTTATAGACCGACCACAGTTTGTCGCTCGCAGTTATGTGAGAAAAAGCGGATCAACGATCAAAATGTCCGACGAAATAAAGCGTGAGATTTTTGAGAAAAAGGTGAACACCCCCAATGGCACCGAGAACGAAAAAATTATCCGACTCCAACAGGCAATCAAGGAGAATAAAACCGTGATTCTGAAACAATATAGCTCGTCGAGAGGAACACGAGACCGCAGGGTTGAGCCTTATGAATTGAGACTTAACAGGAATGCTGTGATATGTGTTGATGTAACCGAAGCCAAAAAGGCAAAGGTAAAGGAATTTTTGATCTCGCGATGCGGCGAAATAATTGTCCAAAATAACAAGTGGACTAATTTTAAGAAGCACAAACATAATCTTGAAATAGACATATTCGGATTCTTGGCCGATGCCAACACCAGCGACAAAACTTTTGATATTGAAATGAAAATGACGGACTATGCCGCTAACCTGTTGAAAGAGAAATATCTCACAATGGAACAATATGAATGCATAAAAAGGGATAAAAATGCAACCGATTTTCCGTGCACATTGAGCGTCACAGTGTTCAACCTTGCAGGCCCGGCGCAATTCTTCATTGGCCTTGCCGAACATATCAGAATTGTCAAAGGTGACAAACTGAAAGAATATATAAAAGATTACGTGAACTCTAATCTTACCGACATCTAAAAACACAGGTTTATTCC
>JAGHSP010000363.1 GCA_018065815.1 Candidatus Sodaliphilus limicaballi
AGCAATCATGCCATGTGATGTTTCAACTTATACTGGTATTGCGGATCATAAACAAGCATAACATACACGACATGGCAAAAATACAAAAAAAATCTGACACAACCGCCCATTTCGGCGCAATTTTTCCCATAATGGGGCTACAAGCGCCTTACATGCAGTTCCTTACATGCAGTTCACTTCACAATCTCGCTTGAGCGCCAGCGCTGGTGAACGAACGCCTCGGCAGCCTTGCACTGGAACTCGTTGCCCCGCATCTTCTCCATGGGTATGTGCCACTCGTCGAGCATCCACTCGGGTTCCTGGGTGGTGTGGCACATGATTGCCTGGTGCTTGAGGTCGACGGTCGACGTGATGTCGACATACTCGTCGGGGGCGAAGTTCATGGTCTGCAGTCCGGTCATCGCCTCAAAGTAGTAGAGTTCGAAACAATGGTCAAGTTGCCGCCACGCGTCATACACGAGCAACGAGCAGGCGCGGTGGTCGCGGTGCGAGTCAATGGGCCAGTGTGTAAATACCACGTCGGGCTTCTCGGCCTCGATGATAGCCTTCATCTGTGCATATCGCTCACGGTTCACCTCGGTGTAACCATCGACCTGCCCCACCCACAGCGAGCGCACGCCCATCACCTTGCAGGCGTTGGCACTCTCCACGCGACGTATTGCGGCTGCCTCCTCGTGGGTCTTTCCCTTGATGCCACTCTCTCCGGCAGTGAGGTACACGCTCACAACGTCACATCCCAGTTGCTTGAGCAATATCATAGTGCCGCCCGCACAGGTCTCGGGATCGTCAGGATGGGCTCCGATGAACAATGCCTTCTTACAAGTAGATTTTAACTGGGCCGATGCCGGTGACGAAAACGCGATGAGTAACGTGGCTGTAAATGCCAGAAAGATGAGTTTTTTCATATTGGTTTACGGGTTAATTCTAAAAATATGTTAAATGATAATTGTCGGTTAAACTTTTTTGTTTTACCAGAGTCAAATGAGTGTAAACAGAGAAAAATAGTTCCAAACAACTGACTTCTTAATAAAACATTTTTAATAAAACATTGAATAGTGCGTGCCGCCGCCGATAGGCTCCGCATAGCACCGAATCAAGATAAAGCCCCTCGTGAAGGGGCTTTCTTGTTATTTGCTATTTCATCATTTATTGCTTGCGGAACACAAGCCAAGGACCAGGAATGGGGGCACGTGGCCTCTGCGCGGTGTCGCCCACGACATGCTGCACACCGCTGCGAGTGCGATAGTAAGAACTTGTCTTGCCGCCGGTGATGTAAATGGCATCAACAAAACCATACTCACGCATTGCATCGGCAAAGTCATACATCGTCTCGGGATTAGGCGCTTCGATGTAGAACAAATTATCGTTGCCTTCCTTGCGCCCTATCGCACGACGCTCAACCTTGCCATGAAGGTAGAACTTCGACGGCAGCTCGCCGCAGCTCAACATCATAAACTGGCGGAAGTAATATCCCTCATGCTCCACACAGTAGTCGCGCACGTCTTCAAAACGCGAAATGCCTATCACCATGGCACTATCCACTGCGCCGAAGTAGCCCAAGCGGCTCTGGTCGTCGGAATATACCTTGCCACCAATGACTAGCGATCCCAGGAACTTCCTTTCGCGCGAGATATCGGCACATCGCGAATAGAGATACACGTTTTTATCAGTAATTGCAGGCTCGTCAAGTTCTATCGTTGCCTTTAAGCCTTTCAGTTCGTAGAAATTGAGCTGCACGCCCAGCACGCTGTCGGTGGTCATGACCACCTCGGGGGTGCAAGGTTTGACGCGGCGCTTGAGTTTTGCGATGTTTTGTTCTGGCGTTACCGACACGCTCACGCCATAGTTGTGGTAATAGTTCCACTGCTTGATTGCAAAGAATGCTCCAAAGACGACGAGCAGAGCGACTAGTGCCGAGGCTATGACCCAAGCCCAACGACGTTGAGGGTGCACATTGATCACTGTGACATGCTCGGTCGTTGACGCAGGAGTGCCTTCAACCACACCAGTGGTGACCACAGGATTCTCATCGCTGATGAGGCGTATCTCATCTTTCTTTTCTATTTGTTTGATGTTGTCGATGTCGCTCATAGTTGTCCTCCTTTCTCTAACGCGGCCTTGAGGGCTTTTAATGAATCTTTCGAGAACCCACCGTAAATCATGGGTTCGCTCATTTTGCCGCCAGCAAGCACAATGCGGCTGTCGGTGATATTTATCGCTTGAATAAATAGTTTGTTTACAATAAAACTGCGGCCCACGCGCACGAAGGTGTTTTGCTGTAACGTCGCAAACCACTCGTCAAACTGGTGAAGTTTGAAAGTGAGTTTGCGTGGTTTGCCCGTGCAGGTATAGACGTCGCTGTAATTGCCGTCGGCCTGCACACACACGATTTCATCGGTGCGAAAGCGGTAAAGCGCAGTTGTAGTAGTGATTTGAAGCCATTCCATGGACGCAAAGTTAATTATTTTTTACGAAACCGCAAAAAAAAGTAGCTATCCAGCAGTGCAACCGCATCAAAACTTCCCGACTTTTCCCACGGAGACACAGAG
>JAGHSP010000358.1 GCA_018065815.1 Candidatus Sodaliphilus limicaballi
GATATTGGTAGTATATATTCATTATTGCACAAAAATGATAGCAACAATATTCCTAGTGATGTTGTTTTTTTTGTTTTTTGGCTGTGTGAGAGAAGAAAAGCCCGGCAGGGTGATGTCATGTGTTTGGGATTTTGCGGGGAGCGAAGCTCACTGGCAAAATCACAAACACATGACATCAATGGCGACAGCCATCTTCTCTTACACAGCGGTTTATTTCTGTTTTTGTCCTTTGCCCCAGCATTTAAGGCATAAAACCCTAATCCAATACTCGGTGGGAGAAATTATTTTGCCTTGACTTCAACTGTGTCGAGGTGGGTGCCGTTGCGGTCTAGGAGGGTGAGTGAGATGCGGCGGTCGTTGACCTTCATGCTGAGTGCTCCCACGGTTTTGCCGCCCTCGGTGAAACGGTACTTGATGAGGTCTTGGTTATAGGTGAGCACACTGTCCATGTCCTGGCCACGCTCATTGTCGGCCGACGGTGTCTGCACATAGACCGTGCCACGGGTGCCATCGGTCTCCTTGCCATCATAGAGGCAGTCGGTGCGGGCATAGATATGGTTATTCCCGCTTAAAGCGAGATCTACGCCCAGTTCGTCAAATATTTTGCTCCATCGTCCATATTGCGACGTCTTGCCATTAACGCCATTGAACCACTGATAGTGCTCGCACACGATGACGTAACGTGGCGGATTGCTGCCACGGCGGGCATCGGTTACCACTTTGCGCAGCCATTGAGCTGCGGCGTCAAATCCCGTGCTGTCACGCATTTCCTCATTGTTGAGCATCACAAACATGGCATTGCCGTAGCGAAAGTGGTAGCACACGCCCTCCTGCCCCTTGTAGCCATTGCGCGGCACATAGTTGGCATCGCGAAAGAAGTCGCTTGTGCACTTTTCATATCCTCGCGACATGTTGTCGTGGTTGCCGTTGAGGCCTGCCCACATATATTTGGAGAAGTAAGGATGCTTATAGAGGTCAACCCAGAACGACCAGCTGCCTCCCCAGGCACACACATCGCCCAGGTGCAGCACCCAATCGATCGACGGGTCATATTTCTCGACTTGCCCTAGCATGTCCATGGCAGCACGAGTGCGACCCGGCAGCGGGGTATAGTTGTGGAAGTCGCTGATGATGCAGCACGACCACTCCTGCCCAGCGGCAGGTGCCGTCCTGAACGAATAAACCTCGCTGGCGGGGGTGCCGTCGTCTCTCATGATGCGGTAAAGATAGTCCGTTCCGGGAGTGAGACCGCTCAACGTGGTTCCGCACTTGATGAACACCGGCGTTTCAATGAAGTTTTCGCCATTAGGACGCTTGGATGAGATGCTGTCAAACGTGAAGCACTGGTTTTCGCAGGACGGCCTGGCATAAGACAGAGCCTCGGGCCAGCTAGCGAGCGCATATTCGACACAAGTGCCTTCTTCCATGGCAGCCCAACTCACGTTGACCTGTGTGGCACAATCCTCGCCGGGGCACGTGATGATTGACTCCACCTGGGCATTCATGATAGAGAACACCCGGGCTAACAGTAATGCTATAACTAGTCGTTTCATGACGAAAATTAAGAATATCCAGATATTTACTTAAATAGATAAGTGGTGAGGCTCTCCTTGCCTAGGTAATAAGCCTTGGCCTTAATCACCTTGTAATCACCCACCTTGACGGGAGCAGTCCACACTTCGCTCTGCGCCGTGGGTTCACTGCCGTCGAGCGTGTAGCGTATCACCATGCCCGAATACTTGGCATTAGCTAGCAGCATGCCGTTTTCTACTTTAAGTCCAGGCATACCGATGCGGAAGTTATACCCTTTGGCTTGCAAAATGGGCAGTTCCACCGCACCTATCTTGTTATTATACTGTAACCGAGCAGCCTCATAGGCTTGCACGTCGTTCAGATTGGCAGCCCATGCCGGGACAGCAGTCCATCCTCGCTCGGCCACGCCGAACACCTTGGGCAAGGTGAGATACTGCACCTGGTCGAAGCTGCGCAGGGTCTCGCCCCACAACTGCGCCTGCACGCCTATCACGTTGGCTTTGTTATGAAGGGCAGGCTTGCCGTCGCCATTGTGCACCACATCGATGGGAGAACCGTCGTAGGCTGTGCGTGCGCTAGCATATATGTTCCATGGCAGAGCGCTCCACGAGTCAAACTCATCTACCTTGCCGCCCCAGTGCAGACCCTGGTCATACTGGTGCCAGCTGTAGCCCATATCCATGTAGAAATTGGTCACATTAGAGAGAATCACCGGATAGCCGTCGTTAGCCAGGCTGTAAGGCACCACGTCGCGGCTGCCCACAGTGCTCCAAGCGTTGATGCCGGCAAAGCGCTTGGTCATCTTGGCGTTCCACTCTGCGCCATGGTCGAGGGCGACCTCTTGCCAGCCCTCGATGAGGATGCCGCGCTTGTAGAGGATGTCGCTGATGCGGGAAATGTAATACTCGTTCACCTCGTGAGCGTTCTTGAGGTTCTCACGCTTCATGAGAGCTTGCACGGCGGGCGATTGATCCCAAGCGCCACGAGCCACCTCATCGCCGCCCAGATGCACGATATCGAGCTTGAGACCGGCTTCCTTATACATTAATTCCAGTTCGGCCACCACCTTATCAACGAAGTTATACACACCATTGCCAGCCACATCGAGCACATTGTCGTGATAACTCTGTGCCGAGGTATATACACTCGTGTTCTCGTCTTCCCATATCTTGTATTGCTCGGCCTTGGCCCTGTCGGTGGCAATATACTTGTCATAACGGTTTTTCATCGCCACGATGGCAGCACGCGCATGTCCCGGGGTCTCAATCTCGGGTATCACCTTGATGCCACGCGCCGTGGCATACTTGAGCAGGTCGATCATCTGCTTGCGGGTGAGAAATCCGTTAGCGCTCTGACTCGGGTCATTAGGATTGCCGTTGCCATCAAAGATTTGTGCCAAGTAGCCCTTCTCGTTGAGCGTGCACCCGCGACGCGAAGCCACCTCGGTGAGTTCGGGGAGTCCGGGGATTTCAAGACGCCATGCCTCGTCGTCGGTAAAGTGGAACTGCAAGCGGTTGAGCTTGTAATAAGCCATCAGGTCAATGAAACGCTTGAGGTCGTCTAAACCATAGAAATTGCGGGCGATGTCGGTCATGTAGCCACGGTAGTGCATGTCGGGAAAGTCAACAATGCTCGCATTCTGCAAGTTGCGTCCCTTGCTGTGGTCGAGGGCTGCAACGAGGGTCTTAACGCCGTTCATAGCACCCTCTTGGCTAGCACCCACGATGGTAACTCGCCCGTCATTGACTTCGAGGGTATAATACTCATGATTCTGGCTGATGCCCCCTTTCACCTTCACTGCAATCACAGTCTTCTGTCCGCCTGTGGCATAGATGCCGCGTTTCTTCAACTCGGCTTTAAGCAACTTGCCAGCGGCACCTCCACCCTTCACAGTCACAAGGTTTCCCACATGGGTCACCCCGTTCTTGAGGTCAATCTGCTTGGGTTCAGGGAATATGTCATAGTCATTGCCGGTATAGGCATCACCTATGCAGTTGATCGAAGCGTTGTAGTCATACATGAACTTGCCGTCGGGGTAAGCAGCATGGTTCACCCACTGCCCGGGACGTGCCAACTCGGCGCGCACGATGGGAGCCGCCTGCGGAGCGGCTGTGTTGCCGTCGATCACCACATGGCCTCCGGCCGGCATGTAGCAACTATTGACCATAGTGCCCTTCATGAGCATGTCCACCACCAGCGAGTCGCCAGGGGCAAGCGGTTGATAACCAGCAGCAGGAGTTATCTGATAGTAAGTGGTCGATACCTCCTTCATGCTCACCAGGCTGCCCTCGGGCAACTTAAACGAGCGAGAGAACTGGTTGAAATAAAACTGCCAGTTGCCGTCTAGCGTCTTGTCGCTCACGTTCTTGAAAATGAAACGCGAACTGTAGTAACCAGGTTCGGCATTGTTCTGCCCCATTTCCCAACGCACATCGACGGGCGACTGTGCCATGGTTGCCAACGCTACGAGAGCACTTGCAACGGCAGTTGCGGCTTTATGGATATTCTTCATATTAATTTGTTTTTCTTGATGTAGTCTAGCAAGTTAGCGCAAGCGTCCTCCACTAGGTCGAGCGCTAGTTCAAAGTCTTCGGGTCCGCCATAATAGGGATCGGGGACGTAGCTATGCTTCTGGCCTGGGGACAGATAGTCACCCATCATCACCAGTCGATGCGTGATGTCGGTGCGTGCCATCCATTTGAGGTCGCGCGCGTTGCCATCGTCCATCGCAACTATCATGTCAAAGTGGGTAAAATCGCTTTGCACCACAGGACGGCTGCGGTGCGTGAGGTCATAACCGCGACGAGCTGCATGACGACGCATGCGGTGGTCGGGCAACTGCCCCTGATGACCGCCGTAGGTTCCTGCCGAATCCACTTCAATAACCGAGTCAAGCCCCTCATCCTCAATGAGACGCTGCATCACGCCATGAGCTGCCGGAGACCGGCAAATATTGCCCAAACACACGAATAGTATCTTGTATTTTTCCATCAACCACAAAGATAGTGATTTTTGACGAAAAAGAAAAGACGAAAGACGAAAAAACTTTGCCTCTCGGGGGACTCGGGGAACTCGGGGATTTATATTTTTTATTGTTATCTTGTAAAAGAGGGTGTCGCAAAATGCAAGAAATGACAGCGCGCTGCAAGCGCAATGTTGCTACTAGCCCAAGGCAACGCCTTGGGTAACATGTAGTAACACCAACGCGCCCTGCAAGGGCAAAAGAATTGTTACCCCGCAAAAACGCATTTTGCGACAGCCTCCATAACGCAAGCCCCTCTGATTAGATTTTGTTATAATCTGTTTGTTATCAATAAATTCTGACTTATATTTCATTTTTTACCAGACACTAATAATACCATTTCAGTGCGGCCCCTCCGAGGCCGATAGTTTCATGTCCCCTTCTCCGACGGTCTGACGACCGCCGGTTACGATGCAATAAGGCGGTTTCACCGCCTACACCGCCTACACCACAACCCTAGCCGTCACCCCCTCGCGCACCGGCAGTATCACTAACCAGACCGAACATGCCTTAAAGCGTATCATACTTGACGGGGAACCCGTCACACTGCATCGTAACCGATGGTCGCCAGACCAACGGACAGGGAGCCAGACCGTCGGACAGGGAGCCAGACCATCGGATGGAAAACCATCTACCAATCGACCTCGGCAGAGGTCGCACTGCATCGTAACCGATTC
>JAGHSP010000077.1 GCA_018065815.1 Candidatus Sodaliphilus limicaballi
GTATAGTATCAACAAGCAGATGCGTCCAGTAGGACGCTAATCGGAGCAAACAGGTGAAATTCAGATTGTTCCATATGCTAAAGTTGAGTCAATAATATGTTGCTAAAAATATCAGAGAGATCTTTTGTGATGGCGCAAGAGGACTTTGAGTCCGTCCTTAACGCACTTGAAGTCAAGTTTCTTGGGCATGATGCATGGGTCGCCGTCGATGTGTGTGATGCCGGGACACTGTCGCTCTACGACCACATGGCGTCCGCGGTAGAAGTGCACGTGCCGGTCTTGTTCCAGTTTGTTGGTGAGCATGCGCACGCCCAGTATGGGGCCGTCAAAGATGTTAAAATTACGCACCACGGTGACGTCGATCAATCCGTCGCTGATTGATGCCCTGGGGGCAATGATGGCATTGTTGCCATACTGTGCTGCGTTGCAGCATGTCACGATGTGGGCATTCTCGTTGATTTCCTTGCCATCGACCGTGATTTTGAATTGCTCGCCGTGATAGTCAAAGAATGCGGTAACAGCGGTTCTGAGATATGTCTTCATTCCTCTGCTGCCTGCCTTGGCAAACTTGTGGCTGATCATGGCGTCGAGTCCCACGCCGCTGGTGCAGAAAAACGGGCGTCCGTTCACGGTGCAATAGTCTATTTCTTCGGTATATCCGTCGTTGATGATTTCAAGGGCTTTTTTCGCGTTAGAAGGTATGTGCAGGTGTCGTGCAAGTCCGTTGCCCGATCCTGTGGGAACAAAGCCTAGTGCAGTGGGCGTGTTGATAAGCGCCGATGCCACCTCATTGATGGTGCCGTCGCCGCCTATTGCTACAACAGCAAAGTATCCTTGCTGCGCTGCTTCGCTGGCCAGTGCTGTTGCATGTCCTGGATATTCGGTGTAGCGTGTGGTTATATCCCATTTGCTTTTGTCAAGGGTTTCCTCTATCAGGCCTGGTAAGTCTGCTTTGTTGCCGGTGCCTGATATGGGGTTGATGATGACGAAAAGCTTGTTGCTTATTCCCATACTTTAATTTTTAGACTGCGAATTTACAAAAAATATTTGAAATTACTGGTGTGTTTCACTCTTTTTAAGTATTTCAGAAGAAATCCAGTATATAAATATTACATTATATAGTAACTATTCAGCAATAGAATTTTGCAGAGTCCACGCCCAGACCTTATTAAAAATCTTTCTCTCGCACAAAGCATAAGGCAAAGAGAGGCTGAAAGCCGACACGCAGAACGCAGTTCTGCACATAACCCTGTCCTAACTGAGCGCAAGCGA
>JAGHSP010000190.1 GCA_018065815.1 Candidatus Sodaliphilus limicaballi
TGGACTTATCTCCCAAACAGTATTTAATTCTGAAAAATATAAATCAGTTGGAGTTGCTTGACTCTTTATTAATGCTTGTCCATATCTAAATGGGACACCCTTTCCTCCCATTAGAATATAGCGAGCATGTCCGTTGTAAATGTTTTTGAGGTATGCCCTAATGATTGCGGCACTATCGGTAAGTAAAGACTCAACTTTATTCGAATTTATTACCACGTCACCGCTGCTGACTAGTGGATTTTGCATGATGTCTTCCACGCATATTGTTCCAGCAGAATGTCCTTTCTGGCGTTTTAGTGCAATGAGGCGTTTAAAGGCTGGTTCTAGGGTACGGGTAGTAATGACGTTGTATTCGTAATTTGTGAGACCGTCGTTATTGTTGTTCCCTGGAAGCACGCTTGAACCATGCATTTGTGGTGCAAAACTTGAAATTTGTTCGGGATTATCAACTAGCCAAACAAGCTCCTTTTGGTCTCTCTCGCGTGCATAATCGTTGTTTCTCGTCAACAGTTTGTTGCAATTTTCGCTCAAGTCATAGCTCACAGTTGCAGTTAAGTCACTGTAAAAAAACATCTGTTGCGTGACTGGATTATATCTTACAGGGTGAAGTTCCAATGCAATAACATGATTTTCTCCCATAAAATAGCCATCACTTGTTACATCAGCTAAATTTTCGGGAAAAAGAGCATCTTTGCTATATACTGCTAAATCAGGTGTTAGTAATGGTTCACCAGATACTGCCCCATCTGTTGGCAGGCATTCGCCTACAGGAATCACATTGCTGGTGCCAGATTCCATAGTAACACTGCTGTATGTACAACTCACTGTAAAATTTGTGGCATTATAAGGAACTACCAATCGTACATATTTTACAGGTAGTTTTGGAATTCTAGGCGTAGATAGCGTGTTCAGTCCGTCGTATGATATTCGAGTGTATTGCTCTCCGCCGACGGTGTCTTGCCACACATGCCATCCATCCGCGGGGAAACTCACGCTATGCGTGATCGATCCTGCAGTTGCCACTGGCGGCATGCACAGCGCGACAGCAGCAAGTGTTTGTAATATTAATTTTCTCATGGCAGTTGCGGTTTACTTGGTTAATATCATGCGCTTGCTTGCGATTTCCTTTCCGTCGGCAATGAGGGCGTAGATATACATGCCCGCTGCAAGTTCGTTGCCGTGGATGGTGATGCTTGAGCTGCCCCGCTCGGTCACTGGTATGCTCTTGATCTGCTTGCCCTGCATGTCATAGACGAATAACGTGGCTTGTTGCACTGTTTCGGGCAAATCAAATTTAATTTGTGTGTCATTAGTGAATGGATTAGGAACATTCTGATAAAGGGCTGGTACAACGAGTCCTGTTCCCATGTCATCAGCAGATGAAAATAATTCTGTATTTTGAGGAGATTTTTTTGCCTTAAATTCACTCAATTCTGACTGTAACTCGTTGATAGCTTCAACAAGAACGGGTATTAATCCTATATAATCAACCGACAAATATCCATCCTTATCGCTATGTACCAAATCAGGAAATACCTCTTTTAATTCTTGTGCTATAAAACCATATCGAGTGCCTTGTCTTGCTTCTTTGTGCATCTTTTCAAACATAGGCTCATCCTTAAGAAATTTTTCACCTGGTTTATCACCTTCAAAGGCATCTAATGAAGAAGTGTAGTTGTTCTTAAGATTATATGACACAGCCTTAAGACATGCAATATTTGAAAGCGCGTTACTTAAAGGTGCAACATTTTCTTTATAGCGAGAATCAGAATTGACAAAAAATCCTATAGCATTTATGTCATAATTAAAATTAAAGCGCGGTGATTTGTTGGGATCAAAATAGAAAAGTGTATCAACAACATGAGCAGTGAAATAGAACCCGTTTTTCCCATGCAACCACAGTTGGTCGGTATCATAATCATTCGGACGTTCACATTCTCCCACGGCTACATTAAAATAGTAGCGACGAGGCTGGTCTCCAAAGGTGATACGACCTCGTCCACCATTGAATTTTGGACCATAAATTTTGATTGCAGTAAGTGTGTCTCGTGCATTTGGAGGCTCAGCCATTGATTGTTGCTCTTCAAGTTCAATATCACCAATGACAACTCTACCATTAATAGGTTTAACCTTGAGTTGTGCCTGCGCAAGGCTTGCAATAAGGC
>JAGHSP010000395.1 GCA_018065815.1 Candidatus Sodaliphilus limicaballi
AAAAAATAATTGATATGGAATCGCGTGAAATGTCTGAATCGATGGAACAACTCGAGAAGGATGTAATCTTGAACTCGGAACCCGCCGATGCTGGTTCAGCAGTTGTTGAAAGTGAAGAGAATGTTAAGCAGGGAAACAAATTTGCCGGGCTTGACAAAGATGGAATTATCAATGCTCTTGAAGAAGCTCTGCAGAAACCTGTAGAGGAAATCAAGGATGATGTTGCTGCAATGAAGGCTGCATTTTCTTTGATCAGAAAGGGTGAGATTGAAAAAGAAAAAGCCGAATTCCTTGAAAAAGGCAATGAAGAATCTGCATTTGCCATCAAGGATGACGAAAAAGAAGCGCGTTTCAAGGAATTGCTTAATGTTGTCAAGGAAAAACGTGCTCAACTCATTGCCGAACAAGAAGCGGTAAAGAATGAGAACCTCCAAAAGAAGCAAGCAATTATCGAACAGATTGTTGCTATCACTAACGATCCTGACAACATTAACCGACAGTTCACCAAGGTGCAGCAACTCCAGCAGGAATTCAAGGAGGTAGGTCCTGTTCCCGCTACTAGCGAAACCGAAATATGGAAACTCTTCCAGCAGACCAATGAAAAATTCTATGACCTGCTGAAAATCAATAAAGAACTTCGCGACTACGACTTCAAGAAGAACCTTGAAATCAAGCAACAGCTTTGTGCCGATGCCGAAGCTCTCGACGAGGTAGAGGACGTTGTTGTTGCCTTCAAGAAACTTCAGGAACTTCATGACACTTGGCGTGAAACCGGTCCTGTAGCAAAGGAGCTTCGTGAAGACCTGTGGGAAAGATTCAAGAACGCATCTTCAGTAGTGAGAAAAAAGCATCAGGCTTTCTTTGAGGAACGCAAGAGCATTGAGAAGGAAAATGCCGATGCCAAGACTGCTCTTTGTGAGAAAATAGAGGCAATCTCGACCGATGGTCTCAAAACTTATGCCGCTTGGGACGATGCTACTAAACAAATCATTAACCTCCAGGAAGAATGGAAGAAACTTGGTTTTGCATCAGTTAAGGTCAACAAGACACTTTTCGCACGTTTCCGCAAGTCATGCGATGAATTCTTCGCTAAAAAAGCCGAATTTTTCAAGACTATGAAGGAAGAACTTGCCAGCAACCTTGCCCGCAAGATTGAATTGTGCGAGAAGGCGGAGGCACTTAAAGACTCTACCGACTGGAAAGCTACTACCGACGTCCTTGTTGCCCTGCAAAAGGAATGGAAGACCATTGGTCCCGTAGTAAAGAAACATAGTGATGCCGTGTGGAAACGCTTCAATGTGGCTTGCGACGCTTTCTTTGAGGCAAAGAAGAAACTCAACAACAATGTGCACGCAGTAGAGCATGAGAACCTCAAACAAAAGAAAGAGGTAATTGCAAAACTCAATGAAGCACTTGCTGGAGAGGACACAAAAGAAGGTGCAGCTGCAGTGCGCGAACTCATGACACAATGGCAGGCGATAGGTCATGTGCCTTTCAAGGAGAAAGACAAGATTTATGCAGAATATCGCGAGGCTGTTGATAAGGCTTACGCAAAGTTTGACATGAAGGGCTCGCGTGCTAATCTTCAGAACTTTGAGAACAACCTCAACCAAATCACTACCGACAAAGCTTATCACGAGCGTGAACGACTGGTTCGCACTTACGAGACCAAGTGCAACGAGTTAAAGACTTATGAGAACAATATGGGATTCTTAAATGCTCGCTCAAAGTCAGGCAACTCATTGGTAAAAGAGCTTGAACGCAAGATTGAACGCATCAAGGAAGACATAGCGCTCCTTGAACAGAAAATCAAGATGATTGACGAAAAACTTTAAGTCAATCTCACATAGTGGCAGATTAAAGAAAAATCACTCTCATGCAATAGTCTTGAGAGTGATTTTCTTCGTGCTAAACATACAATATATGGCATTGTAAACACGTTATATATATGTATGAAAACACGTGCAAGATATGGTCATTTGATTAAATGGATTGTCAGCATTGTCGATTTGATAATGCTCAATTTTTCTTATGGGATTGTGTGGCTTGCATCTGCTGGTATGAGAGAGAATGAGAGACTTGCATGTATTATACTTAATCTATCTTATATTATTGTGTTGCTATGCCGCAATAACATTCATGACCGTCGCGTTCTGTATGCCGACCATGTCGCACTTCATGCAATAAAATCGGTGTTGCTTCATGCAGGCATAACACTGTCGCTAGTTTCATTCCTTTACATGACCTTACCATTCACAGGACTAGTGTTGTTTTATGCTGTGTTCTCAATTTTGCTAGTTACCTGGTGGTTGCTTTCACGCAAAGTGTTGAAATGGTATCGTAACAAGGGATTTAATTACCGCAATATCATAGTAGTGGGTGGAGGTGGTGCCGTGGCACGCTTTGTCGAAGAAATCAAAGGGGACATGGGCTATGGTTACCACATCGTAGGAGTCACAGGGTGTAATGATGAGCATTTCCCTGATTTGAAACACATTGAACCAGAAAACCTAGAGGATTTCATAAAGGAAAACAACGTTGATGAGATATACTGTGGCATCTACGGCAACGACGACAACTTACTGGTATCGTACATCAATATGGCCGAGAACCACGCCATTGATTTTTATTATATACCATCATTAGGTCCCAGGATTACCAGGACATTCTCGTTGCTCTCGTTTGGCAATATCCCAGTAATGGCTGTAAGACCAAATCCTAGTCTTAATCCCATTAACAAGACAATAAAAAGAGCATTTGATATTATAGTTTCGCTTGCAGTGCTCACCCTATCGCCCATTGTGTTTATTCCGGTGGCAATAGCTGTCAAGTTATCCTCTCCTGGACCAGTGTTCTTCAAGCAAAAGCGCACTGGATATAGGGGCAAGCAATTTGATTGCTACAAGTTCAGGACCATGAACACTTCAAATGGGACCGAGTGTCACCAAGCTACACGGCACGACCCCAGAGTTACAAGGGTGGGGTGTTTCTTGCGCCATTACAGCATTGACGAATTGCCACAATTCTATAATGTCCTCAAGGGCGACATGTCAATCGTTGGACCCAGGCCACACATGGTTGAACACACTTCGACTTACCGTGAGATAGTTGAAAAATACATGGTAAGGCACATTGTCAAACCTGGCATTACAGGATGGGCTCAAGTGCTCGGTTACCGTGGTCAAACCGAAGAGTTGTGGATGATGGAGAAACGCGTGGAATGTGATGTGTGGTATGCCGAGAATTGGAACTTCATGCTTGACATGAAAATCATTTTCCTCACTGTGTTTAATATTGTTAAGGGCGACAAAAACGCATATTAAATGATGGATAAAGAAAAACTGGAACTTGAAGCGCTGGGCTTACTCAAGAGATTTTACGGTTATAATAAGTTCTATCCCACGCAGTGGGAAGTGATAAAGCATGTAGCACAAGGCAACGATGCTATCGTGCTCATGCCCACAGGTGGAGGAAAATCCATGTGTTACCAAATTCCCGCTTTGCTCAATGACGGCTGTACCATTGTAGTCTCGCCTTTGCTGGCATTGATGCACGACCAAGTAACATCACTTGTGGCTAATGCAATTCCAGCAGCAGCTATCAACAGCCAGCAGAGCGACAGCCATAACCGGCAGATAATGGACAATGTTTTTGCCGGAAAGATAAAATTGCTGTATGTTTCGCCCGAAAAACTTCTGTCAGAGATTGACAGGTGGTCTAAAATGATAAAATTCTCGCTTATTGCGATTGACGAGGCACATTGCATCTCACAGTGGGGGCATGATTTCAGACCAGAGTATTCACAACTGTCAGTGCTTAGGCAACATTTCCCTGATGTCCCTATCATGGCTCTCACAGCAACTGCTGATCGCATAACGCGTGACGACATTAGGAAACAGCTCAATATTCCTGATGCTAAAATGTTTATTAATTCATTTGACCGTCCCAATATTTCGTTGAATGTTGTGTGCAACACATCAGGTCGTGTGAAGATGAGTAAGATGATACGCTTTATCGAATCACACAAAAACGAAAGCGGAATCATTTACTGCTTGAGCCGCAAGACCACAGAAAAGCTGTCGGCCGACTTGAATAAACTGGGATATAAAAGCGCTCCATTCCATGCTGCATTGCCCACTGCAAGGAAAAATGCAGTGCAGCAAGCGTTTATTAATGATGACATTAATATCATCTGTGCAACAATAGCATTCGGCATGGGTATAGACAAAAGCAATGTGAGATGGGTGATTCACAACAACATGCCCAAGAACATCGAAGGGTATTACCAAGAAATAGGTCGAGCTGGCCGCGACGACATGCCTGCCGACACTCTGCTGTTCTATTCTTATGCCGACGTCATACAACTCACCAAGTTTGCCCAAGATTCAGGACAAAGCATGGTGAATCTTGATAAATTGAGGCGTATGCAGCAATATGCAGAGTCGGGAGTGTGCCGTAGGCGCATTTTGCTCAACTATTTCAATGAGCCTTATGACCATGATTGCAAGAATTGCGACGTGTGCAATAACCCTCCACGTCGCATCGATGGCACTATTCCCTCTCAAATGGTGTTGAGCGCTTTGATAAGAACCCATCAAAACGTAGGCATGACTACGGCTATTGACATCGTAAAAGGTGCAAGGAAAGCCGAAATCACTAGCTCGGGCTATGATCTCCTGCCCACTTTCGGAGTAGGGCGTGACATCAGTTTCCCTGTGTGGAACAACTATATCCTGCAGATGCTGCAATTAGGTTTGATTGAAGTTGCCTATGACGAGCATAAGCATTTAAAAGTCACCGATATGGGAAAGGAAGTACTTAAAGGGCAACGTCGTGTTGAGTTCACTGAAGTAACTATCGAAAATCGCTCAACGAAGAAAAAAGAAAGTGTTGTTATCCCATCGGTTGAAAACACTAATAAGTCACTCTTTGAAGAACTTCGGCTTCAACGTCTTGCTATTGCACGTGCACAAGGCATTGCGCCATATATGGTGCTTACCGACAAAACATTGTCGGTGATCGCTCAAGAGATGCCACGCACCAAGGCCGAGTTTAGCGTTATGTATGGAGTAGGAGAGGTGAAAACCGAAAAATACTGGCGACAATTCACCGCAGTAGTCAATAAATTCATCGAAAAAAAATTATAAGAAAACCCCAATAAATAATAACGGCAAGACTGTTTTTTTTAGTCTTGCCGCCTATTTTGTTTATGAGTAACAACTTATTTTGCTGCCATCTTCTGTGCTATCTTTGAGGGAATTGCATCTTTATGAACTGTGATATTCATTGTTTTAGCCTTAAAGAAAGCCTCGCTCACGTAGAAGAAACCACCATAAAGTTGGTTAGTGTCCCAACTGTTCTGCACCTTGAAATACTTGTTCCCTTTTTGGTCAACAGCCTTTCCCACAATAACCATGCCGTGGTCGTCGGTTGTTTCTTTGTTGTCAAACATCTGCTGACGAACTTCCTGTGTGACAACCATTTCCTCTACCGGGCCTTTAATATCCCACTTCTCGGCCTCGCGATCCTTATTGCTAAGCTGTAACCAACGATCCATGTCGCTGCCTTTCAGGTCGGGAACTTCCTTGTCAACGGGAAGCACTGCATAACCTTTGCGATACTTGAAACCTGGTTCGCTCACATCAGATGCCCAGGCAACAGTGTAACCTTTATCAATAGCGTTGTTGGTGATTTCAAGCAATTCGTCAACAGGTACATTCTGCATTGAAGTCCAAAGCCAGTTGTCGGCAACTTCAAGCACAAATGGCTCATAGAAAGGATGATGAGTAAATGAAGTAACTGTCACGTAATCTTCCATCTTGATGGGAAGTGATTCAGCAAAAGACTTGGGAGTGTAAGTCTTGCCTTCGTAGGTGAATGTTTCAGGAGTTTTTCCCATATAAGCATCAAGGATACCTTGGAAACCAGATACCCATGCGGGGGTGAGTTTCTTTAATTGGTGCTTATTAATCACGCTTACATATCCAGTAAGAGCATCAACCAACTCTGCGTGATTAAACTTTGTGTCGCCATAAGTCATGCCTGTATATGCCTCAATGGGCACCATACCATATTTGTTCCAAACATAAGGAACATCGGCACATGCACCGCCTTCAGCAAAATTGATCTTACCATCCATTCGGATAAACTTAATTGCCTTATCCATATAGCAGTGATTAACAACGAAACCTTCGCTCAAATGGATCTCTTTTCCTGAAACTCTTAAGATTTCAGCCTCAAAGAATGTGTTGGTAGAGTAGCACCAGCATGTACCAGATTTGTTCTGATTTTTAACTGGAGTGGTCTTGACAATTTTAACATCTTTGAATTTGAATCCAGTGCTATCGGGGATAACAACCTTGTCATCAGCCATAGCATTTGCCGCGAGACCGAGAGCAGCAATTC
>JAGHSP010000187.1 GCA_018065815.1 Candidatus Sodaliphilus limicaballi
ATGCCTTGTTCGTCGCCAAACTCACCGCCTATGTAGGCGATACTGTCCATGTCGGCAGCATTGTGAGTAACAGTGACGTTGTTTTTGAGAGTGATAATGACAGTTTGGGGTTTGCTTTGCTGTGCCAATGCTGTCAATGCTGTTGCGATGCCCAGGAGGGCGAGTAATATCTTCTTCATATCTATCGGTCCTCCTTTCTTTATTTGTTATTGGGTTTCACGTGCAGAGTGACGCTGGTGTTTCTGCTGTTTCCCATAATGATGTTAATTAATGCGTTGACGTCGCTCACATCAACCGTTCCATCTCCGTTCACGTCGTCGCGAGTGCCAAGGGATCCCGCTTTCGAAGGATTCATAATCACGTTGATGATGCAGTTGACATCGCTCACGTCGGTGCTTCCGTCCAGGTTGACATCGCCCAAGAGAGCAATGCCCTCACCGTTGATGTTAAGGGATGCCACGCCGGTAAAGAATGCGTGCGTAGTCTTGACTTGGCTTGCGGGAACTTCTACGAGCATGGGAGTGCCGTTTGCGTAGGCCAGTGCGGTCACAGTAATGCCGTCCATGAATGTGTTGTTATACATGCCTGTCATGCCCTGTACAGTGGCGGGATCGCCGGCATAAAGGGTGACGTCAGTAAACAAGGTGGTGTTGTCACCGTTGGCAACGGGTTTGAACAGATAGGGTTTGTTGTGCTCAATCAACCGGCTTGCCTGGGTCATGGTGAGCTTGCCGTCGGTCAGTTTAGCGGGTTGCATCAGCGTGCCGTTGAAACGGTCAAGGTCAAACGGCAGCACGATGGTATTCCATTCGCCGGCAGTGAGGTTGCGGGTGAGGCGCACACCGGTGTTGGTGATGTTGGTTTCGGGAGCGACGAACGGAGCGTCCTCGTTCACGACATAAAAGATGGGGTTAACATTGTTGACATAGACGGGCACCAAGGTGTTGTCGGTGGCTGTGGGCACAGCAAGGCACACAAGGTCAACAGTTGCTCCCTCGTAGGGTGCTTGGTACTTTTCGCCTTTGCCCATGCCATACAGGTTGTTGATTGTAAACTTGTGGTTGCCATACACCGCCTTGCCGTCCTTGATGGTAAGGTTCATGAGGCGAACCAGGTTGGCAGCGCTTCGGGCATAGGCCGGGGGAGTGATGGTGGTGGCACTGACATTGGTCTCGGTGACGGGATCGGCAATCACCAGTTGTGCGGTGTTGGTCAGCGAACCGTCGGCAACCAGCTTGGGCATACCGTTCTTTAAAGAGAATTTTCCTGTTATCCAACCTGCGATGTGCTGGTTGGGAGCAAACGGGCGGTTTGTGTCAATATTTTCAAGCATTACCGCACCAGAGTTGTCGCGCAGATAAACCTCTGCGCCGTCCTCGCTGGCATAAGTCACACGGCAGTTGTTGCCGTCGGGCAGGTAGAGGCGCACCATAGAGCCGTCGGTCAACTGGCGTAAAGCACCAAGTCCGGTAGCGGTCTCGATGGGAGTGCTTGCAGTATAAGTCACCTTTACGGTATAGATGGTGTTAGAACCAGTAGCCGTAAATTTGAGTGAGCTGGCGTTGCCTGTCCAAGTGAGCCCGTCCACATTGCCTGCGCTGGCTTTTAAGTTAAGGGTTTCGTACTTGCCTGTGAAAGTGACATTGGTGATTTCGCTTCCGGAGGGTACTGACAGCGTGAAGGCAGTGTTACTGAACAAATACAGGTTATAGGCATTCTGGTAGTAAGTAACCTGTGGAATGGGATTTGCCGATGGAGTGAAAGTCACTCCGTCTATTGTGATGGGCGATGTGATGTTAGTCTTCACGCTAGATGTGGGAATCGCCAGCCCCATCTGGGTGAGTTTCTGTGTGGAACTGAAATCGAACGTTGCCGTCACCGAGTCGGCCCAGGCAAAGCCCGTGCATGCTATGGCGGCTATGATCAGTATCAGTCGTTGAAAATACTGTTTATGCATAGAAATTAGT
>JAGHSP010000379.1 GCA_018065815.1 Candidatus Sodaliphilus limicaballi
GTGAAGTATAGTGGATCAGCGGTTAATTGACGACGGAGTCGTCACATTGCATCGTAACCCATGGTCGTAGACCGTCGGGTAAAGTAACACACCCCATCCGACCGCGAAGGGGTCGCACATTTCGAAATTATTAGTGTCTGGTAAAAAAAGAAAATATTTTATTATATTTTTATTGCTACGCATAGAAAATAGCGGATCAGCTTGCTCCGCAAGCAAAATGGAATTACATCATAGATAAGTAATATTTAATTGTGGACGGAGTCCACCTATTAAGGGAGCCCTTTTTTTGCCAATGGACTATATCATATCTGACGGTGTTTGATGATGTTGTAGTAAATGTCGTTACTTTTACTGGACACTGACTAATAAAAAAATTAGCGACTTTTCTGGTGAATAATTGACGACGGAGTCGTCACATTGCATCGTAACCGATGGCCGCAGGCCGTCGGAGCAAAGGAACAGATAGCAACCGACCTCGAAGGGGTCGCACATACTTGCGAAACTTATCACATACCATAAAGGCATGGTCTGTGTGTGTCACTTATATCCCAACCATATCGTCCTGCACTCGCAGGCCTTCCTTGATTGGTGAGGCAAGAAATGGAAGGGTAGAGTAGGTGAAACATCCCTCTTGGGATGTGATATGGTAGGCAGCCATGCAGGCATGTCATGGGTACGCCTGCATGGCTGTAAAAAATATATCCTTTTTTCTTTGCTATGTCCGATTATTTGTGTAATTTAGCGCAGTAATCAACTAATAAAGGTAAATTGATAGTTATCTGTAATTTTATAAAACAGATGCCTATACCTTTAATTTGATGCTTATGATAAAAGACACTATTATTTCCCATATTAGAATTGTTGAGAGCGATGAGACTCGTTGGGTGATACAAACCAATGCTGAACATCTTGAAGGAGTAGCATCACTGGCTGAACTTTATGCCAATGAGTTTGGTATGGGCTCGTTAGGTCGCATCATGGGGTTACTGCACGACAAAGGCAAAGAAAAGTTAGAATTCCAGCAGTATATCCGTGATGTAAACGGTATTCCTGGGTGTAAAAATTATACACAAAAAGGAAAAAGCCACGCATATGTGGGCGCATTGATGCTCAAGAAATATTATCCATTCATTGCACCGTTGTGTGAAAATCCCGTCATGGGACATCACACAGGATTGTATGATAAAGGTGGGTTGCAAGAGAAGGAAAATCAATCGATACCTGCCGATGTCACTCCGTGTGAAATTGATTACAAACCTGATCTTCCAGTGTGGATGCGAAAGGGCATATTGGCACCCAAAGATTTTCATCACATTGTGCGCATGTTGTTTTCTTGCCTTGTTGATGCCGACTTTATCGACACCGAGCGGTTTATGAATCCTGCGTCAAGCGATGCGCGAGGAAATAAAAAGTCGTTGGCACAGCTCAGATCCTCTTTGGAACAATTCTTGACCAAGCTATCATCAAGCGCGAAGGAAACTCCTGTAAACAAGCTGCGTCAATCTATTCAAGAGCAATGCAAGCTGATGGCCGAAGGAGAGAAAGGATTTTATAGTCTAACAGTACCCACTGGAGGAGGAAAAACGATCTCATCGCTAGTGTGGGCTATTAACCATGCGTTGCACAACGGTCTAAAACGCATCATCATTGCTATACCTTATACCAGTATTATTGTTCAAACTGCTGCGGTATTGAAACATATATTTGGCGAAGAGAATGTGCTGGAGCACCACAGCAACACCGACCCCGAGAAGATAAAAGACGACAGCCTGCGCCATAAAATGCGTCTTGCGATGGAGAATTGGGATTATCCCATAATTGTGACTACCAATGTGCAGTTGTTTGAGTCGATGTTTTCAAGTAAACCTTCGTCATGCCGCCGCTTGCACAACATTTGCAACAGTGTTATTATCCTTGACGAGGTGCAGACGTTGCCCACCGATTTCTTGCAACCCATAGTGGACTCGTTGCAAACGTATCACAAAATTTTCGGAGTATCGGTTTTGCTGACAACCGCAAGTCAACCCATATTGAGCGGTGTGATTGAGGGATGTAACCCTCGTGCGCGGTTCACGGCCATTGATGGCATCCGGGAGATTATCCCTGATGAGTTTTGTCTTCATGACAAATTGCGCCGCGTGGATTTGTGTATAGACAATACTAGCAGGACTTATGATGACATTGCAGCCCAACTCACACAACATGACCGAGTGTTGTGCATTGTGAACACTCGCCGTGATGCCAAGGAGATTTATACCCGCTTGCCCCAAGAGGGGATTACTTTGCACATTTCGCGCATGATGTGTCCCCAGCATGTGAGGGCAACTATTGAGCATGTCAAGCAAGCACTTTCTGATGATTCAAATACAATCGTACGCGTGATTGCCACACAACTCATCGAGGCGGGTGTCGACATCGATTTTCCTGTCGTATATCGTCAGGAGAGTGGCCTTGACTCGGTACTCCAGGCGGCAGGACGATGCAATCGCGAGGGACGTATGGATAGAGGAGTTACACATGTGTTTAGCCTCACTGCCGAGCGAGCCTTGCCACGCGGCAGCATGAGCGACGCTAATAATGCACGCCTCGCTATGGGCAACGACCACGACTGGTTCTCGCCGCAAGCAATGACAGAGTATTTCAGACAACTGTATTGCCGCAAAGAAACATTTGACAAAAAGGATATGGCACATTACCTATACAGTCCAAATGCAATGTACATAGCAACTGCGGCTAAGGAGTTTCGCTTGATTGAGGATAACGGATTTTCTCTCATCGTCAATTATGGTAACAGTCCGCAACTTGTGACTCAATTAAAGACCGAAGGTCCCTCTTATCAACTGATGAAGAAACTTTCAATGCTTTCGGTAACGGTTCATGAGCGAGACATGAAGAAGATGACCGAAGTTGGTCTTGTGGAAGAGGTGATTGAGGGTGTGTATTTTGTACCCGATAGGGCACAGTATGACGACCATGTAGGTTTGTGCACCGATAGTCACTGGATGGAAGAAATATTAATTGTGTAAACAACAAAAAAACTATATATTATATGGAATATACCGACAAAGAATTTTGCCTGGAGGTGTGGGGCGACATGGCATGCTTCACCCGCCCGGAGCTCAAAGTGGAGCGAGTGAGCTACGATGTCATCACGCCATCGGCAGCGCGAGCTATCTTTGAAGCGATTTTCTGGAAGCCCGCCATCAGGTGGCAGGTAACCAAGATTGAGGTGCTGTCGCCCATCAAGTGGACGTCTATAAGACGCAACGAGGTGGGGGCGCTGGCTAGTAAATCTCCAATTTATATCGAGGACAAGCGTCAGCAGAAGAATTCACTCCTTCTCAAGGATGTGCATTACCGCTTGTGGGCTAAACTTGTTTTCATTCCCCAGCGTGACCGCAAGAATGAAAAGCGCACGAGCAATGATGAGAACCCCATGAAGTATTACGAGATGTTTGAGCGTCGTGCTTCAAAAGGGCAATGTTTCAACCAGCCTTATCTCGGTTGCCGTGAGTTCTCGGCATCATTCCGCTTGGTAAACGCTGGCGAAGATCTTATACCAGCCATCCCTGAGGACCGAGATCTGGGCATAATGCTTTATGATATGGACTTTACTAATCCCAAGGACATACAAGCCATGTTCTACCGTGCCCGCATGGAGCAAGGCGTGATTGTAGTCCCCGACAAAGACAGTGAGGAGGTGCTGAGATGATACTTAAAGCATTATATGACTATTATAATAGGTGTGACAACATGCCCGCCTATGGAATGGAAGAAAAGCAGATTGGTTTTTTATTGGTTATTGACCATAGCGGCAAATTCCTGAGATTTGAGGATTGCCGCATAGATAAAGATACTGCCAAAACATTTCTAGTCAAGAAAATGATAGGTCGCACAAGTGCTGTAGCTCCTAATTATTTGTATGATAACAGTTCCTACGTTTTTGGGTATTCAACCAAAGAAAACGGAAAAGAACAACAATGTTTTGACGCTTTCAAGGCCGAGGTCGAATCAATTGCACAACAATTTCCCGAGAATGACGATTTAAAAGCTTTGTGTCTTTTTTACGAAAATAGCCGAGATGAAATCCTGAATGAACTTGAGCGAGACACATTATGGAGTGAGGTTATCAAGAATTTAGGTAAGAAATTCTCTTTCTTCTCATTCCGTATTGAAGGCGACACAAAGATAATTGCGCAAAAGCGTGAAATACTGCAGTTAGAAGTCCCTGTTTCCTCTGGTGATGGTACAAGTATTTGCTTGGTGTCAGGCATAAAAGGTGTTCCCGTAGAAACAACCACTGCTACCATGGTCCCGGGAAGCCAAGCAACGGCTAAATTGGTCTCTTTTCAAGTTAGTTCAGGATACGATTCCTACGGAAAAAAGAAAGGCTACAATGCGCCCATCAGTGAGGCGGCCGAGTTTGCTTACACAACGGCACTCAATACTCTTCTAAGCAAGAACTCACGTAATAAATTCTCGGTGGGCACACGCACCTTTGTGTTCTGGGCCTCATCAAGCGAAAAGGCTGCATTACAAGCCGAAGATGCGCTGTTCTCTATGCTTGGTTTTGTAGAAAACACCGACGACCCGAATGCCAATATTGAAAATGTGCGCAAGGTGTTCAATGGAATTTATTCGGGTTCAATAAAGACATCGCTCGATGATAAATTCTATATCTTGGGACTTGCACCCAATGCTGCACGTATTGCAGTTGCTTATTGGTCGGAGACCACATTGCGCGACTTTGCTGGAATGATTTTGCAGCATTTCGATGATATGGAAGTTATTGACACCCGCAAGGAGAAACGACCATATATGGGATTGAGAGACATTTTAGGAGCAGTTACTTTGAGCAAGAAGCACACCGACGCTACTCCCAACCTGCCTGACGCAGTGGTTAAAAGTATATTCCAAGGTTTACCTTATCCGTACACACTATTTGCCTCTGCTATACGTCGCATTCGTGCAGAACAAGAAGTGTCGTTCTATGGCGGACCTTGCCGTGTGGCTATCATCAAGGCTTATCTTAACAGATTAAACGATACAAATAACAAAAAATTAGATATTATGTTAGACGAAGAAAACACCAACCAAGGCTACCTGTGTGGTCGCCTGTTTGCAACCCTTGAAAAGATTCAAGAGGATGCTAATCACATGAGCACAATACGCGAGCGTTACATGAACGCCGCAAGCGCTACACCTGCTGCTGTATTTGCGACATTGCTTAACCTGTCGTCGCATCACAGCGAAAAACTCAATGCTGGGGCAAAAATCTACTATGAGAAAATCAAGCAGGAAATCATCGACAAGATTATGTCAGATGGCTTCCCTGCGCACCTCGATCTGCAGGACCAGGGTCGTTTCTTCGTGGGCTACTACCACCAGCGTCAAGACTTTTTCACTAGCAAAAACGTAAACAACGAACAAGAATAATACAAACAATTAAATACCTACAATTATGGCAGAATTAAAAAACAGAATCGATTTTGTTTACATCTTTGATGTACAGGATGGCAACCCCAATGGCGACCCCGATGCAGGCAACTTGCCCCGCGTTGATGCCGAGACTGGCATGGGCCTTGTGACCGACGTGTGCCTCAAGCGCAAGGTGCGCAACTATGTGCAGGTAGCAAAAGAACTTGCCGATGGTTATGATATCTTCGTGAAAGAAAAAGCGGTGCTTAACACCGAGATTGACCGAGCACACGATGATAGCGAGGTAAAAGCAGCCAAAGACAAGACAGAGGCAGCTCGCATGTTCATGTGCAAGAACTATTATGACATTCGCACATTCGGTGCAGTGATGACAACTGGCAAGAATGCTGGTCAAGTGCGTGGCGCAGTACAGTTAACATTTGCCCGCTCGATAGATCCCGTTGCTGCAATGGAGCACTCAATTACCCGTATGGCAGTTACTACCGAGAAAGAAGCCGAGAAACAAGGTGGCGATAATCGCACCATGGGTCGCAAGGCTACTGTGCCTTACGGACTGTATGTGTGTCACGGCTTTATCTCGGCTAATCTTGCTCAGCAAACTGGCTTTGACGAGGATGACCTCCAACTGTTCTGGGATGCATTGACTGGCATGTTTGATTGCGACCGCTCGGCTGCTCGCGGCATGATGTCACCGCAGAAGCTTATTGTCTTCAAGCACGATTCAGTACTAGGCAACGCTCCTGCCAACAAACTATTTGACCTCGTTGAGGTGAAAAAGACCTGCGACGGTGCTCCCCGCTCGTTCAAGGACTATGAAGTGACAATAGCACCTTGCCCCTTCGGTGGAGTAACAGTAGAGGAGAAAATCTAAAATGGCTTACACTGAGGATGATATGCTCATGTTGTCGGGGATACAGCACTTTGCTTACTGTCCCCGGCAGTGGGCTCTCATCCATATCGCGCAAGAGTGGAGCGACAATAAACTAACCGTTGAGGGGAAAATCCTGCACACGCATGTTGATGACCCGTTTTATCGCAACAAAGTGGGCGAAGTGATATGCTGGCGTTCCCTTAACATTGCGTCCCGCGAATTGGGACTGTACGGGGTAGCCGATGTTGTTGAGCTTCATCCCACACAAGACAACAAGAACGCAATAGAAATAGCTGATAGCCCGGGCTGGTGGCAGTTTTTTCCTGTAGAGTACAAGCACGGGAAGCCTAAAGCCGATAACATCGACGCTGTGCAGCTGTGCGCCCAAGCAATGTGCCTCGAAGAACAGTATAATGTTGTCATTAACAATGGCGCATTGTACTATGGCGAGACCCGTAGGCGTGAGCCCGTATCCTTTGACAAGGCACTTCGTGCCGAAGTCTTGTCACTGGCCGATGCTATGCATTTAACGTTCAAGGCAGGAAACATCCCGCAGGAAGAGAAAAACGCCAAGTGCCGAAACTGTTCGTTAAAAGACATCTGCATGCCTGGTCTAAAATTGGCTCGGGCATACCTAAAAACAGAACTGTATGAGGAAACTACTTAACACATTATTCATCACAACGCCCGAATCTTACCTGACTAAAGACGGGCAGAATGTTGTTGTGTCTATAAAGCAACAAGAGGTGTTTCGCATACCTGTGCTCAATATCGAGTCTATAGTCACTTTCGGATATGTTGGCGCAAGTCCTGGGGTAATGAAATTGTGTGCCGACTGCGGCATTGGGCTCACGTTTTTGTCCCCATCGGGTAGCTTTATAGGTCGCATGCAGGGGAAGGTGCGAGGCAACGTGCTGTTGCGCAAGGCACAATATGCACTTGCCGAAGATACAACACGTTGCACCGAACTTGCCAAGGTATGTATTGCAGGCAAAATCCATAATAGCCGAAGCGTGTTGCGACGCTATATCCGGGACTACGGAGCATGTGGAGACGTGGAGGGTGCTATACTGTTGCTTGATGTCGCTAAGCGGAATGTACTGAAATCAGACTCTCGTGATTCAATTCGCGGATTAGAAGGCGAGGCTGCCAGCAACTATTTTTCGGTTTTCGGCAACCTCATCATTCACCAAAAGTCCACATTCCCATTTGCCGGGCGAAACAGAAGACCGCCCAAAGACGCAGTTAACGCAATGCTGTCTCTTGCCTACACGTTGCTTACCAGCGATGTGGTTTCGGCGCTTGAAACAGTAGGACTCGATCCGTATGTTGGATTTCTACACACGATAAGACCGGGCAGAGCCTCACTCGCATTGGATATGGTGGAGGAATTGCGTGCCTATCTTGGCGACAGATTTGTTTTGTCATTAATTAATCGCAAACAAGTAAGCGAAAAAGATTTCTTAAAGCAGGGAGAAGAAGGAGTTCAATTAACCGACAAAGGACGCAAGGTGTTCTTGACAGCATGGCAGCAACGCAAGAAAGAAGAGATTACTCATCCGTTCCTGTGTGAGAAAATTCCTGTAGGTCTCATCCCTTATGCCCAAGCGATGCTTATGGCGCGATGCGTGAGGGGAGACCTTGATTCTTATCCAGTATTTTTACTAAAATGATAGAACTATGTACATACTAATCACATATGACGTGAATACCGAGTCGAGCGAAGGACGCCGTCGCTTATACAAGGTTGCAAAGCTGTGCAAAGACTATGGGCATAGAGTACAGAACTCGGTTTTTGAGTGCGTACTTACCGAAATGCAGTTAACCGAGTTAAAGCATAAGATAGAGACAGTAATAGATTCTGTTCAAGACAGCATTCGCATATACTACCTGAACAAGAATCAAAACCGCAGGATAATAACGATGGGAAAAGACACATCGATAGATGTCGAAGGAACACTGATAATATAAGTGCGAACCTCTAGCGATGCAAAAAAACTGGGAATATCGCACCTATTGAAACTCAACTGTTTAAATCAAGATCGTAAAACTCAAGGTAAGATACATGGCAGTTTTCGCACATTTATAGCCATAAACATTTGACAAATAAAAACATAACAAATGTGCAGTCGCCCCTCACACAGGGGCGTGGATTGAAACTTGTGGGTTAACCCTGTTTATCAAAAGCCACGCGGTCGCCCCTCACACAGGGGCGTGGATTGAAACCGTTACCATTGTATGTTATTTTGTTTAAATAGTGGTCGCCCCTCACACAGGGGCGTGGATTGAAACACAATCCTTGCCCCCGGGCGCGCGCTAATTAATGTCGCCCCTCACACAGGGGCGTGGATTGAAACATAATACTATATTAAAAGTCATACTCGATAATACAAGTCGCCCCTCACACAGGGGCGTGGATTGAAACAAGCGATTGTTTATAAAAATATTTAGTATGGCTTGTCGCCCCTCACACAGGGGCGTGGATTGAAACACAATCTCGCCGCCCTTGTTTACCGCCTTGCGTCGCCCCTCACACAGGGGCGTGGATTGAAACAGGGTCGGGGGTGGGCTTATCATCCACACCAAACCACGGTCGCCCCTCACACAGGGGCGTGGATTGAAACGGAGATTACCCGCCCCGAGGTTGCGGGCATGATCGTCGCCCCTCACACAGGGGCGTGGATTGAAACAAAATTTCGTAGCGAACGAGAGTATTACAGGTATGTCGCCCCTCACACAGGGGCGTGGATTGAAACACCGAGGTGGGCAAACTGAGGGAAGTAGAAATCGTCGCCCCTCACACAGGGGCGTGGATTGAAACTCTAATGGATTACCTCGGTTATCCTACCGCTCATGTCGCCCCTCACACAGGGGCGTGGATTGAAACGTTTACACCGATGCGCTACAAACAGGTGTGGTAAACGTCGCCCCTCACACAGGGGCGTGGATTGAAACAGCGCAATAGTGGCATACCAGGCAAACAAACAGAGTCGCCCCTCACACAGGGGCGTGGATTGAAACGTGTACTGTAAGAAATCACAAGGTCGCATTTAAGTCGCCCCTCACACAGGGGCGTGGATTGAAACTCACGCATTATGTCATCAAGACGGCAGTTGAACGTCGCCTCTCACACAGGGGCGTGGATTGAAACAACTGCTCAAACTCTCGGATAACCCTCTGATGGGGCGCCCCTCACACAGGGGCGTGGATTGAAACTTTAAAT
>JAGHSP010000192.1 GCA_018065815.1 Candidatus Sodaliphilus limicaballi
CTTTGTGGGAGAAGTCGCATACGGGGACTTTGAGTAAAACTAGATAAAAAGAACCGTCCCTTTTATCTAGTTTTTGCATAATGAGTTATTTTTTAAATCAATGTTAATTATTTGACTTCTTCAAACTTACCCATGATAGTGCGTCGAGAGATAACGTTGCCAATTCGGGTTTTAAGTCCGCCTTTTAGCGATGCAGCAAAGGTCATGCTTAGGCTGTTAATATAGCCTCGATATGAGCCTTTCAATTCGCCTTCGGTTATCTTGTTCCATGAGCCGATGACATAGCGGCCGATTCGGATTAGTCCGTCAGAACTCAATGTGATAGCCGATGGCTTGGCACATTTAAATTGTCTATAAATCACTTTGTCAGTTGCCATAGTAAGTATCAATTTGATTAGACATCCAAAGTTACAAAATAATTCACAATACACCTAACATCACACTGTGAAAATGGCAGAATGAGTACAAAGCCACCGAACTTATTCCAACAACGGCTCTTAACTGTAATCCAGCAACGCATAGCCGCACCATTTGGACTAACATACTCGGTCATACGAATTTGCTCATATCCCATCTTGTACAGTTCAGCCACGACCTCAAAGTATTTAAGCAATTGTTCCATAGTTAGTCAGCTAAGATTACTAAATCGTTAGACACCTCCATTTCGCCATTGCATTTAGGGCAGTGGCCATCAATGGGGTTCCAGGTTGACAGGCTGCCGTCGGTGTCGCATTTAGGGCAATAGACGGTAAAGCCTTGGGTGGATAAGCTATGCGCCGAGATAGATACAATCTCCTTGCAATGATTGCATGAGAAATTGAAGTGTCTTCCTGACAACAAAGCATAATGTCCTTGTGGTTCCGTATAGACACTATAACCACATTTTGAACATTTATATAAAGTTAATTGAGCCATATCTAATATTTATTATTATACATTTCTTAGCAAACTGTTATTTTAGATTTGATAACATCTGCCAGTGATTGTGCTGTGACCGTATCAGTCGTAGCGAGACGATACGGTTTTAAGCCGAATCTCTCAAGTATTCCGTCTTTCAGATTGTCTCGGGTCGTCTGCACCACGCTGTTTTTGTGGTACTTCCAACCATCTACCTCAACGCACATGATTGGGCGTTTTGTGATGGTATTATATAATAGGAAGTCAACATGCGACATAGGATTACCAACAAAATCCCGCTGCTCAGTGTCAAGACCTGTTACATCAGAAATCAGTCTACACAATGGATAATGAGCCAGAATGCCTATGTTCTTGGCCTTTATCATTTCCAAGGCTTCAGTCAATGCCGCATAAATGATAATTTCCGAAAGCTCGTCCGAAACTTTTTTACTGTTTGCCTCAAAGGTAAGGCGCTCATCGGTGTACTGGCTATATAACAAGTCAAACACCGAATGTAACTTGCTATCTGTTATTTCAAAATTATTGTACTTGATGTAGTCAATAAATTGAGCCAGGTTACTGTCTTTGTCCAGTTCATTACCCGTTGCAACGACATAGAGCTTGTTTTTAGCCCGACTAATAGCAACATTGAGAAGATTGGCATCATCCGAAAATTCTGATGTTCCGTTATCAACCATGCTCATGATGATAGAGTCACATTCACGCCCCTGATACTTATGTACGGTCGAGGCTCTATCCGTGTTGAGCTGGCTGTTAATTGACTCGGCCTGTGCTCGATATGGGGTTATGATGCCCAGTGATTGCCCGTGCGGCAATAAGGGCAAAACCTCTTGTTTGATCACATCAATCTCACGCTGGTTAAGCGTTCCTCGAGCATGGTTGCCTTGAGCTGTTCGGATTAAGTGTATCGCATTTTCCCCGCTTTCATCATTTGTCATTGCTATCAACTGGTTGTCGTAGAACAATCGGTTGCAGAACTCGATAATCTTGGGATTGCATCGGTAGTGTTCCCTAAGCAGTACAACAGGAGCGTCGCTGAAGACTTCGTTACACGAATCAAGGAAACTAAATTTCGATGAGCGGAATTTGTCTTCCACATTGAATGTGTTTTCAACAGCGGTTAATTTCTGCAATAACAACTGATCAACAACATTGGGCAATTGCTTGTCATCACCCACAATAACCGCATTGTTAGCACATGACAGACATAACAATCCTGTTGAAATGTCCACCTGCGATGCCTCGTCCATAATTACATAGTCGAACACATAATCCTTGCTAATGCAGTTTTTGGCCGAATATGTAGTGCTAAGCACTATAGGATATTCTTGCAGAAAATCTCCAGTGCGTGGTTTAATGTCTTTCTCTGTAAAGATGCGGCGCATTCTGCCCTGGTATTGACTTGCAACGCAATATTGCAGATACTTCAATGAGTAATCGCTTAAGTCACGGGTAATAGAGTCGAACCCTGCTAATGACAACTCGCTTTCGGTACTTGCAATCTCACGTTCTAAATAGGATTTATATGCCGAATAATAAGCCGACTCCAGGGCGCGGGTTACCTGCCCTTTTCCTTTACCCAGCAAGCCCCATGTCTTTACACCCAATTTTAGCAGCCACCTGAGTTTGAACCAAATTGAAGGCGAACTGCCGTCAGGCAAATTAGATATACACGTGAGCAGTTGCAATAGTTTCGTGTGAGGTTTTTCACACAGCCAATCGAGGTCTGAATCAAGACCAAAGAAATGGTTGTCATATCTTTGCTCCGTTTCAAGTTCAGTCAAGAGTTTGCGCAGATGTGCAAGTTTCGTGTGGGAGTCAAATGCAGCCTGAGCACCAAACAATAGTTCTTTAAAGTTTGGTGCTAATGGAGTTTGTAAACCATTCGTCCAGGCAGACATTTCTGGAAATCTGTTTTGTCCCTCGATAAATGATGTCTTATTTTCTCGGCTACCTAACATTGCTACCAGGAAGCCTAACCCCACTTTGTCTGACGATAATTTCTCCGCAATATTAGATACCGCCGAGTTGTTATTTGATACGACTAAAACCGTTTTTCGTGCAACCAGCAGGTTTGCTATGATGTTGAGAATCGTCTGTGTCTTTCCTGTGCCCGGAGGTCCCTGGATAATGCTTACTTGATTAGTCAACGCATTCTCAACAGCCTGCTTTTGACTCGCATTGCACCCAAAAGGATATATAACATTCTCAGGCAACATTCTGCCGTATTCAGGTTTGCCAAGGCCAAGATAATAAGCAATGGGGATATTGTCTCGATGTTCATCAACCATTTCATACTGGCGAGCAAGGACATTGATACCTTCAATTATGATACCAGTTTCATTAGCTAATGTCTTGAAATAATCCCACAAATCACCTTTAGCTTTAGACAAATCAGTGCGCGACACATACATATCCTTTGCATCAAAATCTTGTTCTTTCCCCTGGGCATAGACTGCATGATAGTAAGACCTTGTGTTATCGTCAAACCGATATAATTCCTGAATATTGTTGATGTGTACACCCTTTATATATATGCAGTGATTCACAATGTCCATGCGCGTTGGCTTAGTCAGATAGTGCAGACGAGCCAACCTATAGGTATATGACCTAGGTGAACCATGAAATCTCACCGTCCACCTGTTTCCATCAAGTTCCATAGACTCCACCTTCGATGTTATAAATCTATCAGAAGGAGTCCTGGGCTCAAGGTCAATAATCATATACCTCCGTGCATCCATATTTCTCAACCAAAGAGTTTAACTGCTTGCATTAGAGTGCTTGCTATTTGGAAAATTTTTGCCAATTTATCCGTGTAATCTGGCCCCAATTGCTTATATAGATTGTTAATTTCAAGATCAAGTTTCTCAAAGTTTGCTTTTAGAATTTCTTCTTGACCTACATATCCTCCAAGACGGGATAAATCAAATGCTTTGGCTTTAAGTGTTATGTTGGAGGAGTAACCCAAAAGTCCTGACATTTGTATTAAGCCTTGTTCTTTAAATTGGTCAAGTATCATCTTTATCCAGCAAGGTTCGCAACCAAATTTTGTTTGACTGTCGTTGTAGTCAAAATAGAAATTTGGACTCTCAGAAGCTACAAGCTCTGTTAAAACTTTATCTTTTAATTGAGGATTAATTTTCATAATTCCTTAATTCCGCAGCACTCTCATTATAATATCCTGAGCAACAAAATGTTGCCCATGATTTTGTCATGTCGGTGATTTCACTTAATTTAGTGTTGCAAATAAAACCAAACGAACCACCAACACGACATCGATATGGCAAAGTTACAAATAAAATCTGACAATCTCATTCCTTTCGGCGGCATTTTTTATGTCCTTGACATGTTTGACAAACATCTGGGCTGGCTGATCGACCATAAGCTGGGCAAACGGTCGCAGTTCAGAGGATTTC
>JAGHSP010000432.1 GCA_018065815.1 Candidatus Sodaliphilus limicaballi
CAGCTGAAACGGTCAACCTATGAGGTCCTGCAGATTTTGAGCATCTCACTAACGGACAAGACTCCATTGAGAGATCTCTTCGAAAAGACTAATTTCAACGACGTCAAAGAACTCGATTATCCCCTCTTTGAGGGACTATTTGATTAAATTTAACTTCGTCCCGATTTTAACGGGACACTAATGACGCATTTTATGAATATAATGATTTCAAAAGAAAAGGGTGTAACCACCTTTTTTAGAGATAGTTACACCCAATTTATTGATATTTAGGGAATTGCTATTATTCCTCTACAGCAGCCTGGGCGGCAGCGAGGCGGGCGATGGGCACGCGGAAGGGTGAGCATGATACGTAGTTCATGCCGAGGCGTGCGCAGAACTTAACTGATGAGGGCTCACCACCGTGCTCACCGCAGATACCCACGTTGAGCTCGGGCTTGGTTTGACGGCCCTTAACAGTACCCATCTCAACGAGCTGGCCAACGCCGGTCTGGTCGAGAACTGCGAACGGATCAACCTTGAGGATGCCGAGTTCTTTGTACTTGCCAAGGAACTTGGGAGCATCGTCGCGTGAGTAACCGTAGGTCATCTGTGTCAAGTCGTTAGTACCGAATGAGAAGAAGTCGGCAACCTGTGCGATCTGGTCAGCTACGAGGGCAGCGCGAGGAATCTCAATCATTGTACCTACCTTGTAGGCAACAGTCTCACCGCGCTCTTGGAATACCTTCTGGGCTGTGCGGTTGATGATGCCGGCCTGCATTTCGATTTCTTTGAGTTCGCCTACGAGGGGAACCATGATCTTGGGATGAACATCAACACCCTTGGCCTTCATGTTGAGGGCAGCCTCGATGATGGCGCGTGCCTGCATCTCGGTGATTTCGGGATAGGTGTTACCCAGACGGCAACCACGGTGACCCAGCATGGGGTTGCACTCCTCAAGACCGTCGCAGATGCTCTTAACTTGCTCCAGTGTGAGGCCTGTCTCTTCACCGAGCTCCTTCATTGTAGCGAGCTGGTGGGGTACGAACTCGTGCAGAGGGGGATCGAGAAGGCGGATTGTCACATCGTAACCGTCCATAGCCTCGAAGATGCCCTCGAAGTCGCCACGCTGAACGGGAAGCAGCTTGGCGAGTGCTACGCGGCGGCTTTCCTCATCGGGAGCGATAATCATTTCGCGCATAGCCTTGATGCGGTCACCCTCGAAGAACATGTGCTCGGTGCGGCACAGGCCGATACCTGTAGCGCCGAAACGGCGAGCCTGCTTTGCATCGCGGGGTGAATCAGCGTTGGTGTAAACCTGCATTTTTGTATATTTGTCGGCGAGGCGCATTACTGCATCGTAGTCACCGCTGAGGTCAGCGTCAACTGTTGCAACTGCTCCGTCGTAGATTTCACCGGTGCTACCGTTGAGTGAAATCCAGTCACCTTCTTTATAAGTCTTGCCGTTCATGACTACGGTTTTAGCCTTGTAGTCAACCTGGATAGTTCCTGCACCTGATACGCAGCACTTGCCGATACCGCGAGCAACAACAGCAGCGTGAGATGTCATACCGCCGCGTGCTGTGAGGATACCCTGTGCTACAACCATACCGCGGAGGTCTTCGGGAGAAGTCTCAATGCGGACGAGGACAACTTTCTTCTTGCGTTCAGCCCAAGCCTCGGCATCATCGGCGAAGAATACGATCTGGCCAGAAGCTGCACCGGGAGATGCGGGAAGACCCTTTGCCATTACCTGTGCGTTCTTGATAGCGGCTTTGTCAAACACGGGGTGGAGAAGCTCGTCGAGTTTCTCGGGCTCCATGCGTTTAAGGACGGTCTTCTCGTCGATTTGGCCTTCGCGCAGGAGGTCCATAGCGATCTTAACCATCGCAGCACCAGTGCGCTTGCCGTTACGAGTCTGGAGCAGCCAGAGCTTGCCGTTCTGGATAGTGAACTCCATGTCCTGCATGTCGTGGTAGTGGTCTTCGAGCTTCTTCTGTGTCTCAACGAGTTGTGCAGCGCACTCGGGCATTGATTCCTCGAGTGAGGGATATTTAGCGGCACGCTCTTCCTCGCTGATGCCCTGGAGCTTAGCCCAGCGGCGGCTACCCTCAGTCATGATCTGCTGGGGAGTGCGCACACCGGCAACTACGTCCTCGCCCTGTGCATTGATGAGGTACTCACCGTTGAACAGGTTCTCGCCAGTAGCAGCGTCGCGAGAGAAGCAAACGCCAGTAGCAGAGTTGTTGCCCATGTTACCGTAAACCATTGCCTGAACATTAACTGCAGTACCATATTCCTCGGGGATCTGGTTCATGCGGCGATAGAGGATAGCGCGGTCGTTGTTCCAGCTGTCAAATACAGCGTAGATAGCGCCCCACAGCTGATCCCAAGCGCTCTCGGGGAAGTCCTTGCCAGTGTTTTCCTTAACAGCGGCTTTGAACTTAACAACGAGTGCTTTGAGGTCGTCAACATCGAGCTCGGTGTCGAATGTAACGCCCTTAGCTTTCTTAGCCTCTTCGATAATAGCCTCGAAGGGGTCGATATCGGTTTTGTTCTTGGGCTTCATGCCAAGCACAACGTCGCCATACATCTGAACGAAACGACGGTAGCTGTCCCAAGCGAAGCGGGGGTTGCCAGACTTCTCGGCGAGAGTCTCGGCAACAGCATCGTTGATACCGAGGTTGAGGACGGTGTCCATCATACCGGGCATAGACACGGGAGCACCTGAACGAACAGATACGAGCTGGGGATTTGAAGGATCGTTGAACTTGTTGCCAGTGAGGTTCTCAATGTGAGCAACAGCCTTCTTAACGTCTTCTTTGATTAATTCAACCACTGCTTCGCGGCCTTCCTTGTTGTAGAGGCGGCAAACGTCGGTAGTGATTGTGAAACCGGGAGGCACGGGGACTCCGATAAGATTCATCTCGGCAAGATTGGCGCCTTTACCACCGAGGAGATCTCTCATCTTAGCGGTTCCTTCAGCGCAGCCGT
>JAGHSP010000341.1 GCA_018065815.1 Candidatus Sodaliphilus limicaballi
GACAGTAGTGGAGGATCGTTGATTTCGTTTTTCGTCTTTCGTTTCTTATGTCAAAAAAAATAACCACAGATTTAACATTTGCACAAAAATCACTAACTTTGCAAGTTGAAAAAAATTTGACTATGGATAAGGCTGAAAAAATACGCAATATAAGCATTAGTGACTATAACTACAATCTGCCCGATGAGCGCATTGCCAAGCATCCGCTGGCCGAGCGCGAGCAGTGCAAACTGCTGCACTATGACGGAGAGACAGTGCATGACCGCCATTTCTATGACGTGCCGACCATGCTGCCCGAGGGCACTACACTCATCTATAACAACACGCGCGTGATCAATGCACGCCTGCGTTTTGCCAAGGCCACCGGCTCGGTGATTGAGATATTCTGTCTTGAGCCGGTCACTCCGTGCGACTATGAGCAGATTTTCCAGACCACCGATTCTTGCACGTGGCTGTGCCTGGTGGGCAATAGCAAGCGCTGGAAACAGGGCGACCTGGAGCAGACGGTCACCATCGACGGCACCGCAGTGACCCTGCGCGCCACACGCGGCGAGCGCCGTGGCAACTCGTGGGAAATCACGTTCACTTGGACTGCCGGGGCTACATTTGCCAGCGTGCTTGAAGCCACAGGCGAGATTCCCATCCCCCCCTACCTGAACCGTGGCACCGAGGACAGCGACAGCGACGACTACCAGACGGTGTATTCTCACATCAACGGCAGTGTGGCGGCTCCCACGGCTGGACTCCACTTCACCCAGCAGTTGCTCGACGAGTGCGACCAGCGCGGCATCAAGCGCCGCGAACTCACACTGCACGTGGGTGCCGGCACATTCCAGCCCGTGAAGAGTGAGAACATAGGAGACCACGAGATGCACCACGAGTTCATCGCAGTGAAACGCGCTCTCATCGAGGAACTCATTGCATGCAACGGTCCTGTCGTGGCAGTGGGAACCACTTCTGTGCGCACGCTTGAGAGTCTCTACTACGTGGGGCAGATTCTGGAATACAACCCACAAGCCGATGGCGACGAACTCACAGTGAAGCAGTGGATGCCCTACACCACCCCCTGCGAGATAGACACACGCAAGGCGTTGCAAAACATCGTTGATTACCTCGACCGCACGGGCAGCAACGTGTATATGGGCAGCACGCAGCTCATGATTGCCCCCGGCTTCACCTACCGCATCGTGAACGGTATCATCACCAATTTCCACCAGCCTCAATCCACGTTGCTGCTGCTCGTGGCAGCCTTTGTGGGAGAGGACAAGTGGCGTTGCCTCTATGACCACGCCATGGACAATGGCTACAGGTTCTTGAGCTACGGCGACGGATGCCTGTTCCTGAAAGGTGAATAATATATCTTTTCTCTAAATTAATAGGCTTTACCTAAAAAATAGAGGGCATTTTTAAACCATGCCTTTGCTTGATAGTCTAAACAACAAGAAAAGACATTGTGGAACCTACTAGAACTTAATCGTTATGACTACTAATTTACGAAACATGGTGATGAGCCTTGCGCTCGCCGGTAGCCTGGTGATGGCAAGTCCGGTATCAGCACAAATGCGGAATAACCGCGAAAGAGGAAACGGCGGCAGCCGCCAGGAAAGTGTGACACGTGAACGTCCCGCCCGCCAGGAAAGCGTGACTCGTGAACGTCCCGCCCGTCAGGAAAGCGTGACTCGTGAACGTCCCGCCCGCCAGGAAAGCGTGACTCGTGAGACAAACCGCGATGTGACTCGCACCCGCACCGATTTCAACACTCGCCCCACTGATCGCGGCCACGACAACAGCACCGTTAGACCTAACGACCGTGGCAACAACCGCGACAACCGCGGCAGCAACCTTGACAATCGTGGCAACAACCGTGACAACTATGGCAACCGCGATAACCACAACCGCGACAACCGTGGCAACAACCGCGACAACTATGGTAACCGCGATAACCACAACCGCGATAACCACAACCGCGATAACCGTGGCAACAATCGCGACAACTATGGCAATCGCAACAACCATGACAATTATAGCAGTCACTACCGCGATGACCGCAACCGCGGACACAACGCCTATCGCGACCACTACAGCTGGAACCACGCCCACAACGACTGGTCCCGTCCGTTGCCTCCTCCTGCCAGAATGTATCGCCCAGCACCCTATCGCTACCACCGTCCCCACATCCCAGTGGGATACCGCCCCTACTACGGCGCGCCTGTGATCGACCGCATCCTGGGCATCACCTTTGGAGCAACTTTCAACGTGTCGCTCAACTACCTGTACACCAATGGTTACATCATCGACGGCTATGACAACAACGTGGTTTACCTGCGTGACGTGAACATGCTCAACCTTCCCTGGGCCGACGTGATGCTGTGCTACGACGAGTACGGACGCCTGACGAACGCACAGTTCATCCACTCAAGCTACTATAACGACCGCAGCCGTTACAACCGCATCTATCATGACCTGTGTGCCGTCTATGGCACTCCCATCGAGATTGACAACCGTGGCGTGACATGGTTTGGCGGCAACAACACCGGATATGTGACTCTCGAGATTAGCTGCACAGGTTCACGCTACTACACCAACCTGTTCATAGGCAACTAACACACGACACAATCCCAACCAGTCATAACGAAACAACAAATGGCATCCCGGCTACCGAGATGCCATTTGTTGTTTACTCTACCATAAAAGGAGACAAGAGCCTTTGTTTTGGGGTATGCGACAGCAAAACTGTCGCAAAACGGTAGCCCTCTATGATTCGTAGAACTACCGTTCCAAGCGATTTCGTCGCTTGGCATGCTGGCTGAGTTTAGTCCCTGGCAGCAATCCTTTCAGCCATAGCGTTAAGTTCAAGACATTGAGCACGCGTGATTGTCTTCTTTTCCATGTGGCACTTCCAGGGGCTTATTTGTAATAGTCGCCCTTAGATGGTGCGTAGTCCTGGGAGTTACTCGTCGAAGTAGTTGCCTGGGAGGCGGCGCATGTTGTACTGGCTTGCCATTGACTCGCCGTAGGCACCGGCGCTGCGCAGGGCGAAGATGTCGCCACGGTGGCTCACGGGCAATTTCTCGTCACGGCCAAACACATCGCTCGACTCGCAGATGGGACCCACCACGTCGTAGGTGTCGCTGGCGGTGTCTTGCGAGGTGAGGTTCTGGATCACGTGGTGCGCCTCGTAGAGGGCGGGGCGTATGAGGTCGGTCATGCCTGCGTCGAGGATGACGAACTTCTTGTTGCGGTTTTCCTTGACATATACCACACGTGCAATGAGTGACCCGCACTGTGCCACGATGGAACGACCCAACTCGAAGTGTAACTCTTGTCCCTCGCGCAGGTTGAGGTTGCGGCTGAAGGTGTCGAAGAAGTGCTCAAAATCGGGAATCCTGTTCACGTCGGGCAAGTCATAGTCGATGCCCAGACCGCCGCCCACGTTGATCATCTCAAATGTGATGTCGTGGCGGTCGAAGTAGTCAAGCAGTGTGTTGACGCTCTCGCACAGCATGGCGAAGGGTTTCATCTGCGTGATTTGAGACCCCACGTGGAAATGGAGTCCGCGCAGGTGTATAGCGGGCAGGTTACGGGCTGTCTGCACGGCTGCGGCAAGCATCTCGATGTTGATGCCAAACTTATCCTCGGCTGTGCCAGTGGTGATGTAGCGGTGGGTGTGCGCGTCGATGTCGGGGTTGACGCGTATCGAGACAGGCGCTACGAGACCGCGTTCCTGTGCCAGCTGGTTGATGACTTCTAGCTCAGGTATCGACTCCACATTGAAACTATATATTCCAGCTTCGAGGCCCTGAATGATCTCGCGATCGGTCTTGCCCACGCCTGAATAAACCATCTTGGCAGGGTCAAAACCAGCCTTAATCGATGCTGCAATCTCGCCGCCGCTCACGAGGTCCACGCCCAGTCCATGGGCTGCGATGGCCCTGAGAATGGTGGGGTTACCATTGGCCTTGACGGCATAATGCACCACGTAGGGTTTGTCCTTGACTTGTTTCTTGATGGCCTTGATGGTGGCATCTAGCAGAGACATGTCGTAGTAGTAAAAGGGTGTTTCCATTTGCTGGAACTTCTCGAGTGGAAATCTATGCTTCATTTGTAGTCGTTGTTTTTTTTATATTGTGGTTTAACCGTAAGTTCATTCAATAGTTTCGATGAGAAACGACACTGGCCTGAATCCGTCGTTGCACGATAGCATTGCCGAGTGCTTGTTTTTCATCCATCCGTCATAGAAATCTCCTCCGCCGTTGGCAAGTTGGGCGACCCATGGTTTAAGGGTTTCCCATGCGCTGTCGCACATGCCTGGCGGCCGTGTGGCATTCTCGCTCACAAAGGACATGCCCACCTTCATGTCACAGGCATGCTCTATGGGGTTCTCATATTTCTCGATGAGGTCGTGGTAGCACGCCATGCGCATCACCGTGATTTTTACCGTTTTCATTGCTGCATAACGTATATCAGGCATCACACTGTTATCTCACCGCACAAAGAGTAGCCTAGGTAGTTCTTGACACTGTCGCTGTTGAGTCCCAGTCCGAAGAGGTACATCATCTTGGTGATGGCAGCCTCGCTGGTGATGTCGTTGCCGCTTGTAGCACCTGCCGCCGAGAGTCGTTTGCCGGTCTCGTAGAGGCCGTAGTGCACGCCTCCGTTGACACACTGCGACACGTTGAGCACTACCACTCCGCGCTGTGTTGCCTCGCTGATGGCATTAGTGAACCATTGCTCGCTGGGGCTGTTTCCAGCTCCGTAGGTCTTGAGCACAATGCCCTTGATTCCCGGAGTGTTGAGCAGATACTTGAGCGTGCCCTCGGTGATGCCGGGATGGAGTTCCACAAACATCACGTTAGGGTCCATGTCATAATGCACCTTGAGCGGTCGTTTAGAGGGTGAGCGGTACAGGGCCTCGGTGTTGAAGGCGATGCCCAGGCCTATGTGGGCCAGCGCAGGGTAATTGTTGCTCTTGAAAGCGTTGAAGTTGTCGGCGCTCATCTTTGTGCTGCGGTTACCTCGCCACAGGTAGTTCTCAAAGAGGATTGCAACCTCCTGCACCATGGGCGATCCTGTTGCATCGGTTGCAGCAGCAACCTGCAGGGCTGTGATGAGGTTTTCCTCGCCGTCGGTTCGCACTTCGCCTATGGGGAGCTGCGAGCCGGTGATGATGACAGGCTTGTGCAGGTTCTCGAGCATGAAGCTCAACGCCGAGGCAGTGAACGCCATGGTGTCGGTGCCGTGAAGCACTACGAAACCGTCGTACTTGTCATAGTTGTCCTCGATAGCGCGCGCAATCTCAGCCCAGTGCTTGGGACTCATGTTGGCGCTGTCGATGGGGGCGTCAAACTGGATGTTGTCGATGTCATAATCCAGTTTCTTCACCTTGGGGACATTATCGATGAGATGCGTGAAGTCAAATGGCCGCAGAGAGTGCGTGCCTTCGTCCTCAATCATGCCGATAGTGCCCCCGGTGTAGATGATTAGTATCCTTGGCTTTGAGTGTATAGCCATGTAATGATTTTTTAAGTGCCAGTGAATGCGTTATTTGCGGGGAGCAGGACTCTTGTCGGGAGCGTTCTCGTAGTAGTAATAAACGTAGAAACGAGAACCCACGTAACCGCATGAAACGTATGAATCGATGTTGGTGATGTAGTTGTTGCCCGATTTGCTCAGGATCATTTCTTCGAGAACGTCCTCAAAGTCTGTTACCAGTTCATATTTTGACGCAGGCTGACCTGTGAGGTCGGAGCTCACTGCCACACCTGTGATAGTAGAGCTGTCATCGGTAACGCTACCGTCAAAGAAGAACTGGAAGCGGTAGCCATCGCGGTCATATTTCATCTGCTTGCCGGCTTTGGTGAGCTTATAGGAGATGTCGTCAAAGTCGCCCACAGTCATGCCTTTGTAGGTTCCGGCAAAGTGCTCGCCGGCTGCCATGTTGGCGAGCTCGATACCCATGTTGAATTGCCCAGCAGGCGGCATGTCAACCTCTTCAAAACCTTTGCGCACTTCCTCGACGGGAGCAGCTTCCTCGGCTTGCTCTTCATAGTCGTTATATACAACCTCTTCGGTGTCGGTGCTGTAATTATAATCGTCTAAATTCTTTTGAGCAGTGTACCACCAGATTGCTGTTCCTACAATGCCGATAATGACCAAGAGGAGAATACCACCAACGATACCACCAATAATAAAGAGATTCTTGTTGCTCTTTTTGGGAGGCTGCACGGCAGATGTTGATGCAGTTACCGGCTTGGGAGCCGGAGCGGGCTTGACAGGTGCAGGTTTAGCGGGAGCAGCAGGAGCGGGCTTGGCGGCTACGGGAGCAGCGGGAGCGGGCTTGGCGGCAACAGGAGCTGCGGGAGCGGGCTTGGCTGCAACGGGAGCTGCGGGTGCGGGCTTAGCAGCAACAGGAGCAGCGGGAGCGGGCTTGGCGGCAACGGGAGCAGCGGGTGCGGGTTTGGCAGCAACGGGAGCAGCGGGTGCGGGCTTGGCAGCGACGGGTGCCGCGGGTGCGGGCTTGGCAACAGGTGCCGCAGGTGCAGGTTTGGCAGCAACGGGAGCTGCGGGTGCGGGCTAAGCAGCAGGGGCAGCAGGGTTAGCAGCAGGGGCAGCAGGTGCAGGTTTGGCAACAGGTGCCGCGGGTGCGGGCTTGGCAGCAGGTGCCGCAGGTGCAGGGTTAGCAGCAGGTGCCGCGGGTGCAGGGGCAGCAGCGGGTTCCGATTTTTCCATGATTACCGTTTCCTCTGCCGCAGGGGCAGGGGCAGCAGCGGGAGCCGCGGGTGCGGGTTGGAACAAGTCTTTCAATTCGTCAAGAGAGTCGGCAGGCACCCAGTTGCTTAAACCGGCACGCCACACGAGAGTCTCTGGTTTGATTACATTTTTGAGCGCATCCTTGCTTACAGGACCTTGTTGCTCATTGTTGTTGGTTAGATAATAAAAATCAGCCATGGCTATATAGTATTAATTATTTGTTTTCTTTTTTATTGTGTCGCTGCTAGCGACTTTGGGAGAAGTCGGAGACTTGTTAATAGATGTCTTGCACACAACCTCTTTTCCTGCAAACGCTTGGTCAAAGAAATCAAGGTGTTTAGGCAGAGACTCACACCAATATTTCCACGAGTGGTTGCCAGGACGCGTGCTAAAATCGTGCTTGATGCCTTGCTTGTCGAGGGCAGCATGCAGTGCCATGTTGACTTCATAGAAGAAGTCCTGACTGCCGTCGTCCACTATGATATTGAGTTGGCCAGGTTTGAGTCTTGCCACTAGATTAATCACAGAATGGTCGGCCCATGCTTTTTTGTTGGCGGCATATTTGCCGAGCCGCTTGTCAAGCATCCATCGGTCGGGGAATTTTGTGATATCCACGCCGCCGCTCATGCTGCCGCACGACCCGAACACCTCGGGGTGACGCATGGCCAGGAACAATGCACCGTGGCCGCCCATGCTCAAACCGGTGATGGCGCGTGAAGCCTTGTCGGCACGGGTGCGGTAATGGGTGTCAATGTAGTTGACCAGTTCGGTTGCCACGTAGGTTTCAAATTGCATAGTCGAGTCAACGGGCGAGTCGAGATACCAGCTGTTTTGACCATCGGGGCACACGATAATCACACCGTGCTTGGTAGCAGCGTCCTTGAGGTCAAACTTCTGCGACCACGAAGCGTGCGTATCGCCATATCCGTGCAGCAGGTACACCACCGGATAGCAAGTGTTGTCACCCTGGGCAAGATATCCTTGCGGCAGAGTGATGGTGTTGTCAATGTCGCGTTTCATCTTGCCGCTGTGCACGGTGACCACGCTCTGCACCTGGGTGGGAGCGGGCAATGTGTCGCTGGGGTGCTGCACCGCCGCTTGTGTCTTGACCTCGGCCGCGGTTTCATGCGATGTCACCGGGGTCGAGTTCTTGCAACTGCTGCACACCAGTGCCAGCAGCATCAGCGCATGCAACGCCAGGTATTTGAGTGATGACTGCGTAAACATGACAGGAGACAGGTTTATTGTGCTTGGTCAAACGCCTTGGCGAAGAACAACATGTGATAATCAAGAGAGTTCACCCAGTAGCTCCAAGAATGGTTGCCAGGGCGAATGGTGAAGTCGTGTTTCACTTTGCGGTCGAGCAACGCCTTGTGCAAGTTCATGTTCACATCGTAGAAGAAGTCATCGCATCCGTCATCGATGATGATGTTCTGGCCGGGTTTAATCTTGTCCACGAGGTTGATGACAGCGTGGTCGGCCCACACCTGCTTGTTGTCCTCGTATTTACCCAGACGCTTGTCGAGTTTCCAGCGGTTGGGGAACTTGGTGATGTCCACGCCGCCGCTCATGCTTCCGCAAGAGCCAAACACCTCGGGGTGACGAAGTCCCACCCACAATGCTCCGTGACCGCCCATGCTCAAACCGGTGATGGCACGATAACCAGGTGAACGCAAGGTGCGGAAGTGAGTGTCGATGTACTCAACAAGTTCCTTGCTGATGAATGTCTCAAACTGGAACGAAGGATCTACTGGCGAATCGAAATACCAGCTGTCCTGTCCATCGGGACACACGATGATCACCGAGTAGTTGCTAGCCAGGTCATCAAGATTAGCCTTCTTGGGCCAGTCGCGGTAACTGCCATCGGCGCCGTGCAGCAGATAGAGCACTGGGTACTGGTCTTCTTGAAGATCGGCGTCGAAATATTGCTCGGGCACGACCACAGTGCACTTGATGGCGCGGTTCATCTTTGCCGATTTCACCGTGATGGTGTCGGCTTGTGGCTGGGCTTCAAAGTCCTGAGCCCACACTGTACTGTTCATGGCCATGAATGCCATGAGGAGCATGATAAGTCTTGTACTCAATTTTGACATATTCATCGTGTTTAGATGTTATCTTTTTTTCTTAAAAAACTCGGTCATTAGTTCGCTGCATTCCTTGGCCATGACACCGCTATCAATCACAGTTTTCTTGTGGAACGGATTGGTGCAGAAGGTGTGGTACCCACGCTTGTCGTCGGCCGCACCATAGACGATGCGTGAAATCTGGCTCCACCCCAGGGCGCCAGCGCACATGAGGCAAGGCTCCACGGTCACATATAGCGTGCATCCGGTGAGATATTTGCCGCCCAGGGTTCCGGCTGCTGCGGTGATGGCTTGCATCTCGGCATGGGCGGTGACATCGGTGAGCGTCTCGGTGAGGTTGTGACCTCGTGCCACAACTTGCCCGTTGCTCACGATGACTGCCCCTATGGGCACCTCGTCGCGCTCGGCGGCACGATGAGCCTCGTCGAGAGCCATTTTCATGAATCGATGGTCGGCGTCAATCATAGGAATACTTTTTTCACGTAGTTGCCCACGATAACGATATATACTCGGTTGCGTGGCAGGTCGCTGATCACGTTGTTGATCGACGGGCGCTGGTACCACAAGTTGCCGTAGGCGTCATACACGGTGGTCCACTTGCCATGGTTGTCACCGCTGATGTAGATTGTGCCATCGATCACATGAATATTGGGGTGCTCGTCCTCGATTTGTTCAACATAAGAGTATTCTCCTATGGTGATTTCAAACTGGTCGTCGCAGTCGTTAATCATGTTGGTGGGCACTACCACAAAATCTACGGGATGGTTGGGGATGGCGAAGTAGTAGTGGTCGGCAGCTGTGAGCGCCATTTGCTCGCCGTCCTCGCCATAGATGCGGTAGGCGAGATTGTTGCCCAGGGGTACCTTCATCCAGTTGTTGCGGAATGTTTCGCCCGTGAGCATCATCGACACCGAGATATCCTCATCGGTCCACAGCGAGAAGGTCTCGCTATCGCCCCACACCGAGTTCTTGGCATAGGCTTCCACAGCCTCGTCATCGGGCAAAATCACGTCAATGCCGCTCAACCCTATGAAGATAGCCCAGCCACTAGCCTTGGGAGGCGTGGGGGCAGCGCAATATATTTCAAACAGGTTGTGGCAGTTGTTGAAACCATAGGCGTCGATGAGCGACAGCGTAGAGGGCAACATCACGGTGCGCAGCTGTGAGCACGACTGGAATGCGCCGTAACCTATGGTGGTCACGCCTTCGGGGATAGCAATATTCTCGATGGCAGTGCCGGCGAGCATGGTCTTGCTCACCGTGTGGAGATTGAGCGGGAGGGTGATGCTGCGCAGGCTCTCGGCATAGGCAAATGCACTCTCGCCGATAGAAGTGACACTATTGGGAATCTGCACCTCGGTCACGCCTGAGTGCGAGAATGCCTCGGCGGCGATGCCAGTGACCTGATAGTTGTCGCCTGCATAGTTCACAGTCTCGGGAATAAGCACCACACCGCTATAACGGCTAGCGCCATCGGCCCACGACTGCACGACCTCGGCTTCGCGGTCGTTTACCACGTTGAAGCGCAGTCCCGCAGTTTCAAATTCCTGCGCCCAAGCACCAAGGGACAACATCCCCGCGGTCAGGGCCAATAATATCTTGCTTGTGATAATTTTCTTTTTCATCATTTGTTATTCAGTTCGCTAACTGCAAAGTTACTCTTTTTTCTCAAAAGAAAAAAATAAAAGCCACTCTTTTCCTTGCACAGGGGCTTTCTTGCGGTGTGAAAGGCGATAATTCAATAGCGATAGGGGCAATATGGGAGTTTTTAAGAAAATTTGTGACGGAGTGTAGCGGGTGGTTCATTGTTTTTTGCTACCTTTGCACATTATGACGATAGAGAAAGCGCTATACCTTGTGCCTGTCCAACTCAGTGAGGGTGATTTGACGACGGTTTTGCCCGCCGTCAACGTTGCTGTTGTGCGCGAAATCAAGCATTTTATCGTAGAGAATGTGCGCTCGGCGCGCCGTTTCCTCAAAAAGTGCGACCGCGACATCAACATCGACGAACTCACGTTCTATGAGCTCAACCGCCACACCGCCCCCAAGGACATCGCCTCTTACCTAGCCCCGTTAGAGGCAGGTCATGCCATGGGAGTGATAAGCGAGGCCGGATGCCCCGCTATTGCCGACCCCGGAGCCGACGTGGTGGCCATAGCCCAGCGCAAGGGGTTAAAGGTGAAACCTCTGGTGGGGCCGTCGAGCATCCTCATGGGACTCATGGGCTCGGGATTTAACGGGCAGAGTTTTGCCTTTCTGGGCTACCTGCCCATCGATGGCGCGGCCCGCACTCGAAAATTCAAGGAGATGGAGCATGACATCATGCACCGCGACCAGACCCAGATCTTCATTGAGACGCCCTATCGCAACAATGCCCTCATGGCCACGATGGTCAAGGCACTGCCTGCACACCTCAAACTGTGTGTGGCAAGCGACATCACTGGCGAGAACGAGAGCATCGTCACCCGCTCTATAAAGGAGTGGAGCAAGGCAACCTACGACTATGGCAAGAAGCCCACCATCTTCTTGCTCTACAAGTGAGGTCTGCCCCAAGCACATTGATGAATAATATACACAACAATAAGACAAAACACGTCAACTGCGACACTGCGCGAGAGCAGACCATCAGATTCGGCAGTGACGACTTTGAAGAGCAGGTCCAACATCCTGACACCCAGGCGCAGCAAGCATCGAGAAAAGCTGCGTCGGGATTTCGTTTTATCAGTTTCGGCAGCGGCAGCAGCGGCAATAGTGCCTATCTGGGCAACGACGCGGGCGGGGTGATTATCGATGCCGGCATCGATGCCGACACAGTGTATGACACCTTGAAGCACAACGGCATTACCCCCAGCCACATCAAGGGCATCGTCCTGACCCACGACCATCAGGACCACGTGCGCTATGTTTACACACTGGTGCGCCGTTACAAGCACATACGCATCTACTGCACTCCCCGTGTGCTGAATGGCCTGCTGCGCCGCCACAACATCTCTCGCCGAGTGAAGGAGTATCACGAGAGCATCTTCAAGGAGATACCATTCACGCTGGGCGACTTCAAGATCACCGCATTCGAGACTTCGCACGACGGAAGCGACAACATGGGATTCGACATCGACCTGGGTGGCAAGCACTTTGTCGTGGCAACCGACATGGGCGTGATCACAGAGCGCGCACGCCACTACATGAGCCAGGCCAATTATCTGATGATTGAGAGCAACTATGACCTCAAAATGCTCAACGAGGGACATTATCCCGAATATCTTAAAAACCGTGTGCGCGGCGAGCGCGGACATCTCGACAACGAGCAGACGGCTCAGTTCATCAGCGAGCACTATCACCCTGGGCTTACCCATGTGTTCATGTGCCATTTGAGCAAGGACAACAACACGCCCGAGATTGCCCGCAAGGCCATCGTCAAGGCGTTGCACATGCGTGAACTCACCGTGGGCGATGGCAGCAATGCCCCCGACCAGCGCGAGCGTGACGTGCAACTCTATGCCTTGCCGCGGTTTGTGCCTTCGATATGGTTCGTGCTATGATACCCGCTGGCGAAAACCTCAAAAAACTGCTTGATCGCGAGGCCACTCGCATCAATGTGCCCGAGTTTGCCCAGAGCGATCCGGTGCAGTTCCCACGTCGGTTTAGCAAGTTGCAAGACATCGAGATTGTGTCGCTGCTCTCGGCTACCATAGCATGGGGCAACCGCAAGATGATATGCAACAACTGCAACCGCATGCTGGACCTAATGCAGCATGAACCGCTGGCCTATGTGATGGACGGTGCCTACGAGACGCTGCCCGACGACATGAACCTGCACCGCACCTTCTTTGCCCGCAACTTCAAGTACATGCTGCGCGGACTGCGCTCCATATACTCGGCACATGGGTCGCTCAACGACTTTGCAACGCATCATCATGTGGGTGATGACGCAACACCGTCGTGGCGACTGGTGGCGTTGATGCAGCACGAGTTTTCTCAGGCCAATGGCGGCATGTTTGATTCCCGCACTCTGCCCACCCACCTCGACGGCACCGCCCTCAAACGCATCAACATGGCGTTGCGATGGCTGGTGCGTGACGATGGAATCGTGGATATGGGTGTGTGGAACGCCATCAAGCCGGCGCAACTATTCATCCCGCTTGATGTGCATGTGGGAAACACAGCCCGCTCGCTAGGGCTGACAACTCGCCGAGCCAACGACCGCAAGACGGTGATCGAAATCACCCAAGCCCTGCGCACCATGCGTCCCGAGGACCCCATCTTCTACGACTACGCCCTCTTCGGCCTAGGTATTGAGTCGAAAAAATAAGCTATTGTGAAGGAGGATTCTATTAATATTTCTTGAAAAGATTTGGAATTGTAGCAATAAAGTTGTTACTTTGCAAAGGTAAAAGCAAATAATAAAGGACTATGGCAAACAATCGTTACATCAGATTTGACTGGGCCGCAAAAAAGATTTTGCGTGACAAGGCCAATTTCAGTATCCTGGAAGGACTCATAGCGGTGTTGCTGGGCGAAGAAATGCACATCATCGAGTTGCTGGAAAGCGAGAGCAATCAGGATGACCCCAGCGACAAATTTAACCGTGTGGATATCAAGGCTAAAAACAGCCATGATGAGATTGTCATTGTGGAGATACAGCTCACCCGCGAGTTGTATTATCTTGAACGCATCCTTTATGGAGTTGCAAAGACGATTACAGAGCACATCAACCTAGGAAATACCTACGACCAGGTCAAAAAAGTCTATTCAATAAGTATATTGTATTTTGACCTTGGCAAGGGTGAAGATTATGTGTATCGCGGACAGACGGTATTTACAGGTGTGACCAAGCATGACACGCTTCAAATCACGACAAAGGAGAAGAATGTAATCAACATGAAGGCACCCGAGGAGGTATTCCCCGAGTATTATTTGGTGCGCGTGAATGCTTTCAACAAAATTGCCGAGACTCATCTTGAAGAATGGCTGAAATATCTCAAGGATGGAGATATCGACGACAACACCACCGCACCAGGTCTGCAAGAAGCCAAGAAAAAACTGGAATACATGGCAATGAATAAGACCGAGAAGGTTGCCTATGACAAGCACATCGAGGCAGTGATGATTCAGAATGACGTGATTAGCACCGCAATGAAGGAAGGACGAGCCGAGGGTCATGCCCAAGGACGTGCTGAAGGACGTGCTGAAGGACGCGCTGAAGGGCGCGCTGAAGGACGCGCTGAAGGACGCGCTGAAGGCGAACTGAATGCGTCAATTACAATCGCCAAGAACTTAATTGAAAACGGTTTAGATATTGAGTTTGTGGCAAAAAACACAGGGTTGTCGGTAGATGAACTTAATAACCTGATAAAATAAGAAACTACATTTTCCCCCGGAAGGGAGCCCATTTTTGAAAATATAAACCTCTGTGCCCTCAATGTATGTGGGGCCGAGAGCAGAGAGACGCATCAAGTCTTTGATGTGTATCAGTCGATGCGCTTGTAGGTCCACCAGCCGGAGTTGTTGTTCATGATGTTGAGGAACGACGGGGAGAGCGATGACTTGATTTTGTCGTGTGGCACTAGGATTTCTATCTCGCCTTCACCAGGCTGGGCTATCTCGCCCGGCGGAAACATGAACGAAATGCCTGTGCGCATCACGCACATCTCGGCAGGCACTCGCGATGCTTTGAGAAGCGAGAGGTTCTTCTTGCGGTTGAGGTACTCAATTTTGTCATTGATGAGTGCTAGCACAACGTGGTCTTCGCCCGACTGGAGTATCTCTTCCGTGGGAATCACGTGTTGTGCAACGCGGTCGTAGTGAATGTAGGAGCTTGTTGCAGTCGATGTGTTGCCTGCTGTGTGCCAATGGTCTATCTCAAACACCAGGAGGCGATTTGAAGTGATGCGCGGGAAGATGAGCACGCTGAGCGCATTGGTGAACTCGGGGTGCTTCACGGGCAATGAGTCGATGCAAACGTAGGGCAGGTCCACATTGTTCCCTATGAATTTAGGCGTGTTGAGGTAGGCGGAGATAGCGTTGGTGATGTTGCACGTTTTCTGACCGAATGCTTTCTCGACGATTGCTTCGTTGAGACGGTCTAGGCTGTCGTTGCCGTTGACGGTGATGGGCAACCGTGCCTTGACGACCTTGATGCAGAGCAATTTCGAACTAGGATTGTTGGTCAACGATGGTGTTGTAGTGATGAAGTATCGCCGTTGATGTGCCAACTGGAATGTGTCAACCATCGAGGTTTCTTTGACGGTGTCGGCATTCTCGGTGACATTGTCGTGGTGCCACAGGTCGCGGCTCTCGCCACTGCTCTCGATGCGCAGGGTGAAATACCAAAATGCCGCAATCAAATCAACGATTGCAAGCAGGATGATTACCTTTACAAGTCCTCGTTTAGATACTATCATACAAGTGGTTATTGCTCTGGTGGAACTGTGTTTCTTGCGAGATTACTTCACATATTTGCGCACGGCGGTTTGGAGAAGTGGTTCCATCACGTCGTAGCCTGCGGGGTTGGGGTGCACACCGTCCTCGGTGTAATTGTGGTTGAGAGCGCGCTCGTCGCCCTCGACCATTGCGCTGTAATAATCCACATAGGGGATTTTGTTCTTCTTGGCATACTCGGCAATGCGCTTGTTGAGGCTAGCGATTTTGTCGGCCACCCCAGTTGCACCACTCCAATACATCTTTTTACATGGCAGCACCGAGGTGAGGATAACGTTGATTTTGTTGGCCTTGGCGATTTCCACCATCGACATGATGTTGCCCATAGTGCGGTCCTCAAAGTAGGGGCCGGTGTTCTCTGCGATATCGTTAGTACCTACGTTGATAACCACCACCTTTGGTTTGAGATCAACCACGTCTTCACGGAAGCGCACCAGGAACTGGTAGCTTGTCTGTCCCGAGATGCCACGGCCTATGTAGCCCGTGTTCTTGAAGAAGTCGGGGTGCTTGCTCACCCAGTTCTCGGTGATGGAATTGCCCAGCAGCACCACACGCTTGCCGTTGTTCTTGTGATTGTTGAGTTCGATGTTGGGACCAGCATATTTGTGAAGTTGTGCCCAGTCCTTACTGTGTTGAGCAGTTGCTGTGAGTGCCATGAGCGAGATGGCTGCGATTGCAAGTATATGTTTCATAAACTGATGTATTTTATTCTATTGAGTTAAGTAAATCTATTTTTCCGTCGTTGACAAGTTTCACGATGAGTTCGCCGAAGAGCGTGTTTTGCCAGGCAAACCATGAGCGAGTGTAGTCGTCAGGGTTATCTTTGTGGAACGACTCGTGCATGAATCCGGTTCCTGCTTCGGTGTGCATCAGTGTGGTGATGCACTGCTTTATCTCCTCATCGTCCTGGCTGGTGAAGGCACGCATCATGATGCTCATGGGCCATATCATGTTGTCGCCTATGTGCGGGCCGCCTATGCCCTCGGCTGCCTTCCCCTTGAAGAAGTAAGGGTTATCGTTGCTGAGCACGAAGCGGCGGGTGTTCTGATAGATGGGGTCGTTGACGTCCACATCGCCCAGATAAGGCATTGCCAGCAGGCTGGGCACATTGGCATCGTCCATGAGGTTGCGTCCGCCGTAACCATCCACCTCAAAGGCGTAAATCTTGCCATACTTTGGGTGCTCGACCACGGCATACTGCCGGAGTGCCTGCTCCACCTCGAGAGCCATAGCGGTGCATCGCGCGGCAAGTTGCTCATTGTGGTTAACTTGGGTAAGAATCTCGGCAGCCTTGCGCAATGAGCTCACTGCCATAAAATTGCTAGGCACGAGGAACTGGAACACCGTGGCGTCGTCACTGGGACGGAATGCGCTGGCAATGAGGCCCACGGGCTTGACCGGGTTACCCCAGCCGCGATTGGTCTGCAAGTCGGTGCCTATGGTGGTCTTGCGGCGGAAGTAGTAGTGTCCCTTGCCGTCCTTGCGTTGCTGGTCGCCCCACACGCGCAAGGTGTTCTCTATGGTCTGGATCCACTCGGTCCCGAAGACGCTCGTGTCGCCGGTCACGCGCCAGTACTCATGGGCGAGGCGAATTGGGTAGCAGTTGCTGTCTATCTCATACTTGCGCTCGTGCAGTTCAAGTTTCATCTCGGTCTCGTCGCTCTGCCAGTAACCGCCAGTGGGACCGTCGTTAAACGCATTAGCGTAGGCATCGATGTTGATGCACTTGAACTGGCGGTTGATGGTGCCTGCAATCATAGCTTTGAGACGAGGGTCACGGCTGGCATACTGGATGTAGGGCCACACCTGTGCGCCCGAGTCACGCAGCCACATGGCATTGATGTCGCCAGTCACTACAAACGAGTCATACTGGCCTGTGCTATCGGTCCTGAAATGCACTGTGGTGTCGAGCGTGTTAGGGAAACACTGCTCAAACATCGCTGCCAGCTTGGGGTTAGTGAGCATCGCCTTGATGCGGGCTATCTCCTGCTCGATGGCCGGACTCTCAAAGAGACGCATGTCTTGAGCGATGCGGTGACCGCGCGGCGCAGCCTCGCCAGCCCCGAGCTTGATGTCGCGGCTAGGGGCAAACTCCACGCGAGCAGCAGTGGCGGTTGTTTTTTTAGCCTTGCGTGCTTGCGCTGCTGGCGTTCCTGCCAGCACCAGCAAGGCTATGAGTGATACAAGAGTTTTTCGGTTATTCATCTAAATATGCTATTGTTGTTTTTTCAGTAAGCAAATAATTATTTATCCCAAATCATATCTGCGAGCTCTGCACAAGGTATTATTTGCGCGGTTCTCGTGGCATCGACTGGGCCTGGCTTGCGTTCATAAAGAAACACAGGCTCACGATGCCGTGGCTGTAACCCATAGAGATGGCTTGGTGCTGGTCGTTGACGAAGATGTTGTCTGTGTCGAGAATGAACCCCTTTGTGCCCATTGCACTGCTCACCTTGCCCACAATCTGCTCCTCGGTGTCGAGGGCGCAGTTGATGGCGTTGAGCGACACATCCACACACACGATGCGTGCGTCCATATTGTAGCATGGCACATCGTTAATGACCGATGCCATTTCCTTGTCAAACATAAATCTCACGATGAACGGTCCCTGCGGTATGGCAATACCGTTCTGGCCCACGCTGCCTGCGGGGTTGGGATTGAGCATTCCCACCATGTCTTGCAACGTGGTGCTTGCGTTGGCTCCGGCGCAGTTGTCGCTGCCCACCATCATGAGCATTGATGCTGCCGCCAGATTGGTGTCGATGAAACCACGTGTAGCATACAGTGCCTCGCTGCCGCCATGGGCATGGACAAACTTCACGTTGCCCACGGGATTGCCGCTGCCATCGACGAGGTGGAACAGGGAGTCCTGACCCACGATGTAACGGTCCTTGCGCAGGTCGGTGAGACGCTCGTGCTTGGCCTCGATTATGGTTTTGTTGTCATAGTCCACAACACCCATCTTGTTGTCCTTGGTGAGCACGATGAAGTTGCCGCCAGGCGAGCGAGAGAAGGTTTTGTAGCCCGCCTTCTCAACTGCGTCGTAGCTCTTGTTGGGGTTGGCAGTCTCCTCGCCCTTGCTGTTGAGGCACACGATAGTGTCGCCCTTGACCACAGGCAGCACGCCATCGATCAAGTAAGGCTGCACAAGGCGATATTGAGCAGTGTTGGCTTCAAACATCACCTCGCCTTTCTTGTTGATGACCGAGTAAGACATTGTGGTGTCGTTCATGAGGTTCTCATCCACGACTATGGCATAGTCATCGTTGACAAAAAGATTGGCAGTGGCATACTTGGCGGCAATGACAGTGTCGCCCTTGGTATCGATATATCCCCACTGTCCCAGGTCGTTCTGATAGGCAGCCATGCCGCGGCTGAACATTGAGCACTGTGCCACGTCCTTGGGCAGTTCTTTCACTACCTCGCACTTCTTGTTGATCACACACAGTGAGCCGCCGCGCTTGCTAGCCACGGCGAGCCCGTCCTCGCTGAAAACGGTCACGCTGCCATAAGGTTCGGCGTTGACAGGTGTTGTGGGGGCAGCGACATTATAGTAGTTGTAAGTGCCATCCTCGGTCATCACATAGAACATATCGTCAATCACGGGCGACGGCACCTCGGCATAAGCGTCCTTAACCAGGAGTTCGCCGCTGTTGACATCAAGGATGCTCCACTTTTGAGACCCGGGCAACTGCACAGGCAGATAGTTGGTCTCATAAGGGTAACCGCTTTTTTTATCGTTGCAACTAGTGAGCACTGCAACCAAGCACAGCATCAGCGCTGTGAACCGTATCATTGATTTCTTCATAATCGTGAATTTGCAAATATCAGTGCAAAGATACGCATATTTTTTGTCAAGTCAAAATTTAAAAGTGGGTTCAATAATTATGTCAAGGCTCAAAAGCGACCTAAATACACCTAAATGCATTATCCCTGTCCTTGCGACTTGGGGCACACACCTTGCTTGGCGGGCTGGATGTTGAGTTTGCGCTGTGCAAGTTTCCCTTGGGGCGTGACTAGCGATACCATGCCCTCGTCGATGCGCAATGTCGTTCCTTCAATGATTTCGGGTTCGGTAACAGGCAATGAGAGGATGCCACGCACGCGGCCGTTCTGGTCAAGGATCTGCAAGCCGGCATTAGTGATCACGTAGAGGTTTCCCTGCGAGTCAAACTCCATGCCGCCCACGTTGAGCAGGGAGTTATCGTAGGAGTGCAGCCAGTAGAAACGCTGTCCGTTCTCGAGTGTGCCGTCGGGGGCTATGGTGTATTGCCACAGGCAGTTGCTGCCCTCGTGACGTTTCACCACAAAGCTGCTGTCGGGATACACGGCGTCACCAGCCGTGGCATGCTCGCTGGGAGCATCCAAAACCATCCAACTCCATTCGCTTTGACCCTCGGGCAACAGTTGTGCGAGCAGGTCGTTCTGGGTCTTTCCCGCCTTGACAGGTTCGGGATAGTCACGCCACATCCATTCCATGACTTGTGCAAATATCTTGGAGGCCTGCGACACGCCGTGCTTGCAGTCGCTCCAGTCATAGGCTGCGTCATATCCGGCAAAGTCCAGTGCCGTGGCAAGCATGCGGTTGCCCTCATACCAGTGCCCGAACAGCGCGTTCCACACGTCTTGGGTGCCATCTTGCAAAAAGATGCGCAGGGGCTTGGGCTCGTGCTTGCGTACGATGGTCTGGATGTCATTGCCGCCACGCATAGCAACAAATGTTCCCACACCGCTGAATACACGCGAGAACATGTCGGGACGGTGCCACGCTGCATTGAAAGCGCAGATGCCTCCGCTCGACAAGCCGAATATCATGCGGTCATTAGCATTTACAGAGAGCCTCACCGTGCGTCCGTCGCCTGTTGCCATGCCCTCGACCTGCGGCAGCAACTCACTCTCGAGGAAAGTGGCAAAGGTTGCGTCGGGCATGTCGAACTCATTGCTACGGTTATATCTCACCACGTTGCCTTCCGCGTCCTTGATGAGTCCGGGTTGCAGGAACACGCCTATGGTGACGGGCATCTTGCCTGCGGTGATGAGGCTGTCCATTACCTGCGGAGCATTGCACAGCACGCCATCAAGCCCCACATAGAGACACGCAGCCTGGCGGCCGTCATACTGCTGCGGCACGTACACCTGATAGGTGTGCACCGTGCCAGGATAAATCCTGCTGTCGCCTAACACACCATCAACCATCACATGACCGGCCATAGCAGTGACGCAACACATCACCACAGCGACCGAAAACACTAGAATCCTATTCATAACATTCAGTTAGGTTATTATCGTTGCACAAAGATAAGTATTTAGGTTAAAATAGAGAATTAATTAACAGAAATTAAAGTGAAATCTACCACACAAGATAAAAAAGCAGATTACGCCGACTCTACTAATTAGTATTTTTCTGCGTAATCTGCTAATTTTTCTGTGAGAGACAGTGTTTTCTCCCAACTCCCACAAAGCCCCCATCCAACCAAGAAGTCAGATTGATTAACTCCTAAGCACTATATTGATAAGTTCGTTTAGGTCATCTACATCCACGAAACCATCGTTGTTTACATCACAGCTCTGTCTGTAAAGCGCGCGAAGGATTGTATTTATCATCTCATTGATGTCGTCAACGTCGGCAACACCGTCGCCATTAATGTCGCCGGGGACCTGCTTCCTGGCTCTTTGTGAATTATTCTTCAAGCTTTTCTTTTAGTGTATCTGCACCGAAATAATCCAGCACATAGACTGGGAATGCACTTAGAACTGCAACTTTGGGACATTTATGCAGAATATGTTTATCCAGTTGTTTGTCAAAAATCAACTCTTGCGATTCTATTTTGTTCGGCAGTTCAAACCTTCCATTCACCAAATAGTTCATCTTTGAAACATGAGCACTAATCAACTCCTTCCACACTTCCCGTGTGTATCCATTTATGTTTGTCAGCTGTTTCCTGCTTTCTGTCGGCACGATGGTTTTATAGTGAGGCTCCTTCAAACAAGCATCCACATCCTCGCAATCATCCTTGTACGGACAGTTGGCTCGTTTGCATTTTACGGTAAGTTCCTTGAAACTCTCCATATCTTTGTAGTGCCTGATAGCTTCCACCATCGGGTAGCTGATATAAAGCATGCCGTTATCAGTTTCATTGTCGAAGAAGGCCAACATCTGGCTGATTTTGTCATCATCGGCCTTCGTTGCATGGGCATCATAGTCGAAAAACAGGTAGATGTATGCAAAGCTGTCGCGGGTATACCCTTCCAACAGTTCGGCATTCTTCTTGCTACGTTCCTTAAGCAAATTCACGATGTCAAGAGCAAAGCCCTCATTCTTCAAAAACTCATACAATTGATATATTTCGGCATCAAATACAGTCTTTACCGAAATCCGTCCACCCATGAAGTTTTGTTCGAGCTTCTTTACATACATAGGCTCTGCGCTTCCACCCTCAAAAATGAACAGATGCAGTTCGTTTCGGGCTGACATGTTCTGGTCGATGACATTATCCGACATAGAACGCTCCGGCTTTATAGATTTTCTCAATATTGTGAGCTTCCCTCAGTTCCTTCTCAGTACACTTGGGCAATGGTAGAATCTTACGGCTGTTCATCAGGAAATAGCAGTCCGGGCGCATCAAATCGTTACTCATGATTGAAGTGTTGTGAGTCGTGACAATGAATTGTACTCCCGTCTCTTTCAGCTTATTGATAACCAACCTCGACAGCTCGTGATGGTAGAAAGCGTCAAACTCGTCGATGAATACAAACGAGACACCACCACGCAGCATCTGTAAGTACCAGCAATAGAAAAGCATCAGAGCGCTGGTTCCTGTTGACATGATTTCCGGGAATCGGATTTTCTTCTCCCCAAAAACAAAAGCTAAGACCTTTTCCCCCATCACGTCAACCACATCCAGACGACATTTCACATTGGCTTCGTTCAGGAAAGTTTCAAAGTCGCTAACCTTCCCCTGCTCAATAATGTCCTTTTCCAAGGTGCCAGTCTTAGCATCCAGTCCAATGTACGTCCTGTCCTCCAAAGAACGGAAGAACAACATGTGTTCCACAAACGAAAAAAAATCAGCAAACGTGCGATTATCTTCATTATCGGCCAACGTTGAGTTATTCTTAATATATTTCAAGACAGACAACTGGCCATCCTTTATTTCCTTGTTCAGATTCTCCGTACCTTTCAGGTGACAGGTGAATTTCGTGTTTCCACCAGTTCTGTCGAATTCAATCAGTTCCCTCTCGCCAATCGAAAAACTCTCCGAAACCAGCGTCCGATAGTCGTTTTTTGAATATGTGTATTTCACCACCTTTCCACCAATCAGAAATTCATATTCAAACCTTGCAGTATCGTCACCCGTTTCTGCATTAATATAATGCTTATACGGAAACTCCCAGCGAGCCTTGTCGGTCAGGTGCTCAATAATGTCGAGGATTGCCCAGCCCAGGTTTGACTTGCCCGAGCCATTATAGCCATAAATCATAGCATTGTTCACTATACCGTTCTTTACACATTCGGGATTGAACGTGTATGCCTTGGCAGAAGCCAAATCGAAAGAGAAATCTTCCTTGAAGCACTTGAAATTTGAAACCTTGAACCTTCTAAGCATAATAACTTACTTATTGATGACGGTGCAAAGATACAAATAAATACCAATATCCGTAGTTTTTTTACGGATAAAATGCAAGAATAGGGCAAAATTTAATATTTTTTGTGGGTATCGAAGACTTTTAGCGTAGAAATTTTACAAACTATCTGCTCCCCCACCTGTTAGTCTGTCTTACTTGTTGCGTACTGGACGCACAGATGCTCCCAATGAACGGATATTTGGACTCAATTCGAGACGACT